>NZ_JAOECR010000030.1:0-56159 GCF_029836955.1 Stenotrophomonas sp. GD04054
CCATGGACGGATTCACGGCGTCCCCCGCAACCGGACCCACCCCGCCATCCCACGGAATGCCCGTTGTTGCTGTGGCTTTTGCCTCTGCTCTGGCTGTGGCCTTGGCTTGGGCGCCTCTGCGGGTGCCGGGCGCCGCCCGGCCAAAGCCCTTCCCCCGCTTCCGGTACAATGTCGGGCCCGTTTCCCAACTACGGTTCCCCGGACATGATGGTCCTCGAGGGCGCGCCCGCCCTGTCGCCGTTCCGCCGCGAACGTCTTGAATCCCGCCTGCAGTCCATCGCGCCCTCCCTGCGCATCAGCGGTGCCTGGCACGTCTACTTCGTGCAGCCCGAAGGCAGCGCCGCCCCCGACCTGACCACCCTGTGCCGCATCCTCGAAGCCGCGCCGCAGGCCGAGGCCGTGGCCGACGGCGCGGTCAGCCGCATCGTGGTGCCCCGCCTGGGCACGCTGTCGCCGTGGTCGAGCAAGGCCACCGAACTGGTCCGTGGTGCCGGGCAGCCGGTCAGCCGGGTCGAGCGTGGCCTGCGCATCGATGTGCAGGGCTGGCCGGCCGACGCCGAGGCCCAGCAGGCGCTGGTCAAGGCACTGCATGACCCGATGACGCAGTCGGTGCTGGAGACCGTGGAACAGGGCCAGGCGTTGTTCTCGGCGCCGGCCCGTGGCGAACTGGAACGCGTGCCGGTGGACCAGCTGGAGGCCGCCAACCAGCGCCTCGGCCTGGCCATGGCCCAGGACGAGATCGACTACCTGCGCGAACGCTTCACCGCGCTGGGCCGCTCGCCCTCCGATGTTGAACTGATGATGTTCGCGCAGGCCAATTCCGAGCACTGCCGGCACAAGATCTTCAACGCCAGCTGGACCATCGACGGGCAGGAGCAGGACCGCTCGCTGTTCCGGATGATCAAGAACACCCACCAGCAGACCCCGCAGCACACGCTCAGCGCGTACAGCGACAATGCCGCAGTGATCGAAGGCCATCCGGCGTCGCGTTACCGCCCGGATCCGGCCAGCGGCGAATACCGCCGCGAGCCGCAGGTGCCCAGCGCGTTCCAGATCAAGGTGGAAACGCATAACCATCCGACCGCGATCGCGCCGTTCCCGGGTGCCTCGACCGGCAACGGTGGCGAGATCCGCGACGAAGGCGCGACCGGCCGCGGCGGCAAGCCGAAGGCGGGCCTGTCCGGGTTCTCGGTCTCGCACCTTCGCATTCCCGAGCTGCCGCAGCCGTGGGAAGCGCCGCGCGCGCTGAACCCGCGCATGGCACCGGCGCTGGAAATCATGACCGACGGCCCGCTTGGCGGCGCCGCGTTCAACAACGAGTTCGGCCGCCCGAACCTGCTCGGCTACTTCCGCAGCTTCGAACTGCCGGAAGGCGCCGATCTGGTGCGCGCGTACGACAAGCCGATCATGCTGGCCGGTGGCCTCGGCGCGATCGATCGCGTGCAGGTCGACAAGATCCAGCTGCAGGCCGGTGACGCGGTGATCGTGCTGGGTGGCCCGGCAATGCTGATCGGCCTGGGCGGCGGTGCGGCCAGCTCGGTGGCCTCGGGCGAGAGCGCCGAGGACCTGGACTTCGCCAGCGTGCAGCGCGACAACCCGGAAATGGAACGCCGCTGCCAGGAGGTCATCGACCGCTGCGTGGCGATGGGCGCCAACAACCCGATCAAATTCTTCCACGACGTCGGTGCCGGTGGCCTGTCCAATGCCATCCCCGAACTGCTGCACGACTCCAAGGTCGGCGGTGTCATCGATCTGGGCAAGGTGCCCACCGATGATCCGTCGCTGTCGCCGATGCAGCTGTGGTGCAACGAGTCGCAGGAGCGCTATGTGCTCGGCGTGGCCCAGGAGCGCCTGGCCGAGTTCGCTGCGCTGTGCGCCCGCGAGCGCTGCCCGTTCGCCGCGGTTGGCGTGGCGACTGCCGAGGAGCACCTGGTGGTGGCCTACGGTGCCGTGCCGGGCCATACCCCGGCCGATGCGCCGATCGACCTGCCGATGGATGTGCTGTTCGGCAAGCCGCCGAAGATGCACCGCGACACCGCGCACCCGCCGGCCCCGCGCTGGCCGGCGCTGAAGACCGGCGGCCTGGACCTGCAGGAAGCCGGCCTGCGCGTGCTCGCGCACCCGACGGTGGCGTCAAAGAACTTCCTGGTCACCATCGGTGACCGCAGCGTCGGTGGCCTGACCGCGCGCGAACAGATGGTCGGCCCGTGGCAGCTGCCGGTGGCCGACGTGGCGATCACCCTGGCCGACTTCGACGGCGTGTCCGGCGAAGCGATGTCGATCGGCGAGCGCACCCCGCTGGCCCTGCTCGACGCCGCTGCTTCGGCACGTATGGCGGTGGGCGAAGCGTTGACCAACCTGTGCGCGGCCCCGGTCGATGCGCTGGATGAGATCAAGCTGTCGGCGAACTGGATGGCCGCAGCCGGCCACCCGGGTGAAGACGCGCTGCTGTACGACGCGGTGAAGGCGGTGGGCATGGAACTGTGCCCGCAGCTGGACATCAGCATCCCGGTGGGCAAGGACTCGCTGTCGATGCAGGCGCAGTGGCACGACCAGGGCGAAGCGCACAAGAGTGTGTCGCCGGTGTCACTGGTGATCTCGGCGTTTGCGCCGGTGGCTGACGTGCGCCAGCAGCTGACGCCGCTGCTCGACCGCGACGTGGACAGCGAGCTGTGGCTGATCGGCCTGGGCGCCGGCAAGCAGCGCCTGGGCGGTTCGATCCTGGCCCAGGTGCATGCCGACCACGGCGATCTGCCGGCCTTCGCCGGTGCCGCGCCGGACCTGGACGACCCGCAGCGCCTGCGTGGCTTCTTTGAACTGATCCGCGATGCGCGCCAGTCCGGCCTGCTGCTGGCCTATCACGACCGCAGCGACGGCGGCGCCTTCGCTGCGCTGTGCGAAATGGCCTTCACCTCGCGCCTGGGCCTGGACATCACTCTCGATGCCTGGGGCGATGATCCGTTCCGCAGCCTGTTCAATGAAGAACTGGGTGTGGTGGTGCAGATCGCGCGCGAAGACCGTGCTGCGTTCGCCGACCTGGTCGAACGCCACGCACTGACCGAATGCGCACAGCGCATCGCCAAGCCGACCACCGCACCGGTGGTGCGCGTGTCGCTGGGCGGCGAGAACCTGGCCGAGTGGCGCTGGGACGCGCTGTTCGACGCCTGGTGGTCGGTCACCCACGCGATGCAGAAGCGCCGCGACAACCCGGCCAACGCCGACGCTGAGCGCGAGATTGCGCGTTCCTTCACGGCGCCGGGCCTGAAGCCCAAGCTCAGCTTCGACCTCAACGAAGACGTGGCGGCGCCGTTCATCAGCACCGGTGCGCGCCCGCGCGTGGCCGTGCTGCGCGAGCAGGGCGTGAACGGCCAGATTGAAATGGCCAACGCCTTCGAACGTGCCGGCTTCCGCGCCTTCGACGTGCATATGAGCGACCTGATCGAAGGCCGCGTGGCCCTGCAGGACTTCACCGGCCTGGTCGCCTGTGGTGGCTTCAGCTACGGCGACGTGCTCGGTGCCGGCCGTGGCTGGGCCACCTCGATCCTGGAGCGCAGCGCGCTGCGTGATGCCTTCGCTGCGTTCTTCGCCCGCGAGGACAGCTTCGCGCTGGGCGTGTGCAACGGCTGCCAGATGATGAGCCAGCTGAAGGGCATCATTCCGGGGGCCGAGCACTGGCCGCAGTTCCGCCGCAACGCCAGCGAGCAGTTCGAAGCCCGTACCGCGCTGCTGGAGGTGGTGGAATCGCCGTCGATCCTGCTGCGTGGCATGGCCGGCTCGCGCCTGCAGGTGGCGGTGGCGCATGGTGAAGGCCAGGCGGTGTTCGACAACGCCGTCGACCAGGCCGCCGCACGCGTCTCGCTGCGCTACATCGATGGCAATGGCAACGTCGCCAGCCAGTACCCGCTGAATCCGAACGGTTCGCCGGACGGCATCACCGGCCTGACCAGCAGTGACGGCCGCGTCACCATCATGATGCCGCACCCGGAACGCACCCCGCGCGCGCTCAACCTGAGCTGGGCTCCGGCCGAGTGGCAGGGCGATTCGCCGTGGATGCGCATGTTCCGCAACGCGCGGGTGTGGTGCGGCTGATCGCACTGCATCGCGCAGGCCTCAATGCCATCGCGTATGGAAAAACCCGCCGTTGATCGGCGGGTTTTTCTTTGCGCGCTTGAAACTCCAGTCGCGACCGCTAGTTACATGCATTTTCATGCGTCGAGGAATCGTCACGCATGCATAACAAAATCATTTCATAAACACGTGAAATAGTGATGTGCTTCACGGCAATAGGATTTGCTGTGTCAAAGTCTTGACGATCTGCAAAGTTGCCGTTAACACTTGAACCCCGTTTCAGAATCATTCATTTCGCAGTAACCGCTTGGCGCACGCGCTCGGTTTTCTGTCGCTGCGCGCCGTTCGGCAATACCCCGCAGTAAATCACGCGAATAAACGCCCCCAGGGGACGTTGGGCCGGAAAGCCCAGCGGTGGCGTTGCTTTGCCCAAAACCAGTCCAATCAGGAGCCGTACCGATGAATCGGATTTATCGCAAGGTCTGGAACAAAGCATTGGGTCAGTTGGTGGTGGCCTCGGAACTGGCCTCCTCCGACAGCGGCGGCGGGGTCGTCGACCAGCGCCGCGATGCAACGCAGGCTGCGCCCGCAAGGTTGGCGATGGCACTGGGCCTGGTATTGGGATTGGGCATGAGCGGTATCGCCGCAGCACAGTCGGTGCAGATCGGCGGCAGCGCCACCTGCGTGGCATTCAGCGGCAAGCTGCTCGAAAAGTGCCTGATCGAAGGCTCGGCCACGGCCAAGGGCAGCAACGCGGTGGCGATCGGCAGCAACAGCAGCGCCAGTGCGGCCAACAGCGTAGCGCTGGGCGCCGGCTCCAAGGCCACGCGTGCCAACACGGTGTCCGTGGGTGATACCGGCAAGGGACGGCAGATCACCAATGTTGCCGCAGGCAGCCAGGCCACCGATGCGGTGAACAAGGCGCAGCTGGACGCGCAGGCGCGCGCCACTCAGGCTGCGCTGGCCGACGTTGCCGCAGATGGCAACCGTTATTTCAAGGCCGATGGCGCAGGCGATGACAGCGACGCGGCGAAGATCGACGGGCAGGGCGCAGTCGCGGCCGGTGCCGGCGCACAGTCGCTGGCCAATGCCACCACTGCCATCGGTACCCAGGCCATTGCCGCGGGCCTGGGCGCAAGCGCGTTCGGCCAGGGCGCCTTGGCAATCGGCGATGCCAGCGTGGTGGTCGGGCAGAGCGCTGCGGCCTTCGGTCTCGGCGACACCGCGGTTGGCGCAAGCGCGACCGCCGCCAGCGAGAACGGCGCAGCCACCGCACTGGGTGCGCTGTCCGAAGCGACTGCCGATGGCGCCACCGCTGTTGGCGGCGGTGCCGTGGCGATGGGCCCGGGCAGCACCGCGCTGGGCCGCGGCGCTACCGCAGCCAACGAAGCATCGATCGCGGTGGGTGCGTTCAGCACCGCCGTCGGTGAATACAGCACCGCGCTGGGTTCGAATTCCGCGGCGGTGGCCACCGGCAGCGTGGCGCTCGGCGCGGGCTCGCTGGCCGACCGCGTCGATACCGTGTCCGTTGGTGCCGCCGAATACGGCCTGACCCGGCAGATCACCAGCGTGGCCGCAGGCACCGAAGATACCGATGCGGTCAACGTTGGCCAGTTGAAGGATGTTGCCGCAGTGGCCGATGCCACCGCCAAGCGCTTCCAGGCTAACGGCAGCAGCAACAGCGATGCCGGTGCACTGGCCGAGGGCGACGAGGCGCTGGCGGCCGGCGAGGCCGCCAATGCCATCGGCAACGGCACCACGGCAGTCGGTGCCGGCGCCACCGCCATCGCGCAGAACGCCACTGCCGTTGGCAACAACGCGCTGGCCTCGGGCCAGAACAGTGCCGCGTTCGGCAACAACGCGCAGGCCAACGGTCCGGGCAGCGTTGCCGTGGGTGGCGCGGCGGTGGATGCCGACGGCAACCCGCTGATCACCAGCGGCGGCGTGCCGGTGGAAACCGGCGCAACCAGCGCAGGCGTCGGCGGCACTGCGGTCGGCGCCAGTGCCGAAGCCAGTGGTTTTGCGGCGTCGTCCTACGGCGTCGGCGCCTATGCGGCCGGTGCGCAGGCGTCGGCCTTCGGCGCCGTGGCCAATGCCATCGGTGACTACTCCACCGCGCTGGGTACGCAGAGCAACGCGACGGGCACCAGCAGCGTCGCCATCGGTGGTCCGGCTGACCTGATCCCCGGCCTGGGCTTCTTCGTGCAGACCCAGGCCAGTGGCGAAGCCGCCACCGCCGTCGGTGCCGGTGCCATCGCCAGTGGCGACCGTGCCGTGGCCAACGGCAGCCTCAGCGAAGCCTCCGGCGCCGAAGCGACCGCGGTCGGCTACTTCGCCTATGCACCGGGCGAGAACGCCAGTGCCCTCGGCGCGCAGACTTGGGCGAGCGGTGCGCAGAGCACGGCCGTGGGCTACTACGCCACTGCGCGCGGCGCCAACAGTGTCGCGCTCGGGGCCAACTCCGAAGCGGTGCGCGCCAACAGCGTGGCCGTCGGCAGCGCCGGCAACGAGCGGCAGATCACCAGCGTCGCTGCGGGCAGCGAAGCCACCGATGCGGTGAACAAGGCCCAGCTCGACGCCGTGGCCGGCACTGCCGACACCACCGCGCGTTTCTTCCAGGCACAGCCGGAGGCGGGCAGTGATGCTGGCGCACTGGCTGATGGCGAAGGCTCCATCGCTGTAGGTTCGTCGAGCAATGCGATCGGCGCAGGTGCCATCGCGCAGGGTGCTGCCGCGTCGGCCATCGGCGATGACAGCGTGGCCGTGGGCCGCAACAGCGCGGCCACCGGTAATGGCGGTGTCGCCATCGGTGGCCTCGGCCAGGCCTACGACGAGTTCAACCAGCCGATCATCGGTGCCGATGGCACGGCGCAGCAGGTGGGCACCACCGCTGTTGCCGATGCCACCGCAGTCGGCAGCGGCGCGCAGGCCACCGGGGCTGCCAGCAGCGCCTTCGGCAACGCGGCCAAGGCCAGTGGTGACAACAGCTTCGCCGCAGGCGGCAAGTCGCGCGCCACCGGCAGCTATGCGGTTGCGGTCGGCGACAGCGCATTCGCCAGCAGCGATGACAGCACCGCAGTAGGCGGATACAGCTGGGCCACTGCCAGTGGCGCAGCAGCATTCGGTTCGGGTGCATGGGCCACTGCCACCAATGCCTCGGCGTTCGGCAACGCGGCCTGGGCCAGTGGCAGCGGCGCAACGTCCATCGGTTACAACAGCTGGGCCAACGGCGCCAGCTCCACAGCGGTCGGCCGTGGTGCCTTCGGTTATGGCGACAACAGCGTGGCGTTGGGTTTCCAGGCGCTGGGCAACAGCATCAACAGCATCGCCATCGGCACCAACACGGTGGCCGGTGGTGAGAGTGCGATCGCGCTCGGTGCCGGCAGCAATGCCAGCGCCAGCAACACGGTCGCGCTGGGTGCCGGTTCGGTCGCCAACCGCGCGCGCACGGTGTCGGTGGGCAGCGCCGGCAACGAACGCCAGGTCACCAACGTCGCCGCCGGCACCCAGGCCACCGATGCGGTGAACAAGGCGCAGCTGGATGCGGTGGCGACCACGGCCACCACCACCAGCCGCTTCTTCCAGGCCAGCGGCAACGGCGACGACGTAGCCGGTGCATTGGTGGAAGGTGACAACGCACTGGCGGCCGGTGATGCCGCCAACGCCATCGGCAATGGCGCCACCGCACTGGGTAGCGGCGCCAACGCGCTGGCCAGCAACGCACAGGCGCTGGGCTTCAATGCGTTGGCGACCGCAGCCAACGCCAGCGCTGTTGGTGCCAACGCACAGGCCACGGGCGAGTACGCCACCGCGCATGGCGCGGAAAGCGAAGCCAGCGGCGAGCAGAGCGCGGCGTTCGGTGCGGCCAGCATCGCCAGCGGCGCCGGTAGCACTGCCAATGGCGTGCTGTCCGAAGCGTCCGGCGAAGAGGCCGTGGCCGTGGGCTACTTCAGCAATGCCAGTGGTGACGCGGCCACCGCTGTCGGTAGCGAGAGCGTAGCCAGTGGTACGGCGTCGGCGGCCTTCGGTATCGGTGCCGAAGCCAGCGGCGGTTACAGCACCGCCATCGGTGGCTATGCACAGGCCTCGGCCTTCAATGCCACCGCGTTCGGCAACTTTGCCAATGCCTCCGGTTCCAACAGCGTGGCCGTGGGTGGCGACTCGGAAGCCTCCGGTGCCTACAGCACCGCCACCGGCCAGGGCAGCCTGGCCACCGGCACCAACAGCGTCGCCGTCGGTGGCTCGTTGTTCGGCGTGGTGGCTACCGAAGCGTCGGGTAACTATTCCACTGCGGTGGGTGGTGGCGCCTGGTCGGGGGGCATCAACAGTACCGCGCTGGGTAACGCCGCTGAATCGCGCGGCGCCAACAGCGTGGCGCTGGGTGCCGATTCGATCGCGGATCGCGACAACACCGTGTCGGTGGGCGGCGGTGGCAACACCCGCCAGATCACCAACGTGGCCGATGGCACGCAGGGCAATGATGCGGTCAACAGGAATCAGCTCGATGCCGTAGCCGCGGCAGCGGAAAAGACCAGCCGGCAGTTCCAGGCCAGCGGCAATGCCGATGGTGAAACCGGGGCGCTGGTGGAGGGCGATAACGCGCTGGCGGCCGGTGACGCGGCCAACGCGATCGGCAACGGTGCCACCGCGCTGGGCAGTGGTGCCAATGCGCTGGCCGCCAACGCCACGGCCGTGGGCATCGATGCGCTGGCCACCGGCAGCAACGCGGCGGCCCTGGGCAGCACGGCACAGGCCACCGGCGAAGACAGCCTCGCGCTCGGCACCGGCGCCAGCGCCAGTGAACTGGGCGCAAGCGCGGTCGGTGCGCGCGCGCAGGCCAGCGGTGCCTACAGCACGGCCACGGGCACTGAAGCCAATGCCAGCGGCACCCAGGCACTGGCCAGTGGCTTCCGCAGCGCCGCGTCTGCCGATGGCACTACCGCTGTCGGCGGCTACGCCGAAGCCAGCGGTCGCCTCGGCACCGCGTTGGGCTACGGCTCGGCGGCCAGTGGTGCCAACACCACCGCAGTCGGTTTCGGTGCCGCTGCGGCCGGTACCGGTGCCGTTGCCGTGGGTCAGTCCAGCGAGGCCAGTGGCGAGGAGAGCGTGGCGATCGGCGGCAGCACCTTCTTCGGCCTGATCCCCTCGCGTGCCAGTGGCACCGGTGCCGCGGCATTCGGTGCGGGCGCGTGGGCCACCGAAGACTACGCCACGGCGATCGGCTGGAATTCGTGGGCGGCAGGCAGCAGTGCCACCGCGCTGGGTGCCAACGCCACCGCCAATGGCAGCAACAGCGTCGCGCTCGGTGCCGGCTCCAAGGCCGACCGTGACAACACGGTGGCCGTCGGCAAGGCGGGCGGTGAGCGCCAGGTCACCCATGTCGCAGCCGGTACCGAAGCCACCGATGCGGTGAACAAGGGCCAGTTGGATGCAGTCGCCAGCGTCGCCGACAAGACCAGCCGGCAGTTCCAGGCCAGCGGCAATGCCGATGGCGAGGCCGGTGCCCTGGTGGACGGTGACAACGCACTGGCCGCCGGCAACGCGGCCAACGCCATCGGCAACGGCGCCACCGCGCTGGGCAGTGGTGCCAATGCCATGGCCGGCAATGCCACGGCCGTGGGCTTCGATGCGCTGGCCACCGGCAACAATGCGGCGGCGCTCGGCAACGCGGCGCAGGCTGCTGGTGTCGACAGCGTAGCCGTGGGCAGTGGCGCCAGCGCCAGCGAACTCGGCGCCAGTGCTACCGGCGCCGGCGCCCAGGCCAAGGGCGCTTACAGCACTGCCAGCGGCGCGCAGGCCACGGCCAGCGGCACCCAGTCGCAGGCCAGTGGTTTCCGCGCCAATGCTTCGGCCGACGGCGCTTCGGCGCTGGGCAGCTATGCCGAAGCCAGTGGTCGCCTTGGCACTGCAGTGGGTTACGGCAGCAAGGCCACCGGCGCCAATGCCACCGCGGTGGGTGTCAGTGCCAACGCGTCGGCGGCCGGCAGCATCGCACTGGGCGCAGGCTCGGTGGCCGACCGTGCCAACACCGTGTCGGTGGGCAGCAGTACCAGTGATCGTCAGATCACCCGCGTCGCTGCCGGTACCGAGCGCACCGATGCGGTCAATCGTGGCCAGCTTGATGCGGTCGCAGCGACTGCCGATGGCACGGCACGTTACGTCAAGGCCACCGGCGCAGGTATTGCCAGCGCCAGCGGCAGTGATGCCGCCGCGATCGGTTCGGCGGCCAGTGCCAGCGGCGCGCGCAGCAATGCGCTGGGCGCCAACGCGATGGCGATCGGCAACGGTGCACTTGCACTGGGCAACAGTGCCGGCGCGTCCGGTGCGAACTCGGTGGCGCTGGGTGCGGGCTCGCGTGCGCTCGATGCCAACGTGGTGTCGGTCGGCGGCGGCAATGGCACCGATGGTCCAGCCACGCGCCGCATCGTCAATGTGGCCGATGGCCGCATCGCCGCCGGCAGCAGCGATGCCATCACCGGCTCCCAGCTCAACGTCACCAACCAGCGGGTGGGCGCGGTGGAAACGCGCGTGGGCGATTTCGATTCGCGCATCGCCACCGTGGAAACCACCGCGGCCAGCTCGGTCGGTTACGACGACGCCAGCCGTGACCGCCTGACCCTGTCCGGTTTCCAGGGCACCACCATCGACAACGTCGGTGCCGGCAGCATTGCCGCGGGCAGTCGCCAGGCGATCAACGGCGGCCAGCTGTTCCAGTCGCTCAGCGATGCCGCCAGCTTCCTCGGCGGTGGTGCCAGCGTCGGCATGCAGGGTGTGTTCGTGGCCCCGAACTACGTGATCCAGGGCGCCACCTACAGCAACGTCGGCGATGCGCTCGGCGCGCTGGACCGCAAGGTCAGCGAGATCGACCGCAGAACCGCCGGTGGCTCGCGTGCCGGGACTGCCAACCTGCGCGCGATGAGTGCCTCGCTGGATGAGAGCCCGCTGGCAAGCACCGCTGATGCACCTGCAACGGCCGACGCGGCACCGGCCAGCACCGCGCGTGTGCAGGGCACGCCGACCGCTGCTGCCGCCGGTGCCGGGATTCCGGTTGGCACTCCCGCGACGGGCTTCAATGCCGTCGCCATGGGCGAGGGCGCCGTCGCCAGTGGCGCTTCGTCCACGGCCATCGGCCAGGGCGCCAATGCCACTGCGGCAAATGCCGTGGCGCTGGGCCAGGGCTCGGTTGCCGATCGTGCCAACACGGTCTCGGTGGGCAGTGAAGGCAACGAGCGCCAGGTCACCAATGTGGCGGCGGGTACCACGGCCACCGATGCGGTCAACAAGGGCCAGCTCGACCGTGGCATGGCCACAGCCAACAGCTACACCGACAGCCGCGTCCAGGCCGTCGCCGACAGCTTCGATGTGTTCAAGGGCGAGATCGACGGACGCCTGCGCCACATGGATCGCCGCATCGACCGCCAGGGTGCGATGAGCGCGGCGATGCTCAACATGGCCACCAGTGCCGCCGGTATCCGCACCCAGAACCGGGTCGGCGTCGGCATTGGTTTCCAGGGCGGCGAGTCGGCGTTGTCGCTGGGCTACCAGCGTGCGATCAGCGATCGCGCCACGGTGACCTTCGGCGGTGCTTTCAGCAGCGACGACAGCTCGGTTGGCGTCGGTGCCGGCTTCGGCTGGTAAGCCACTCCATCGCGCCGGCGGCCACCCACGCCGGCGCAGCACCTGCAGTGAGGGCCTGGGGGGAGGTCACGGCAATCCCGGCTGGGCCGGCCGGGAGTCGTCAAGGAATGATGGCCGCAGTGTTGGTTCGATCCATGACCCAGAAGAGGAATTCGACGTGATCAAGAAGCAGAACCTTCGCATCAATGTGCTTGCCGCCGCCGTGCTGTCGATGACGGCCGTCGGTGCCGTCCACGCCGCCGGCCTGCCGACCCGCGAACCGGTGCGCCAGGCCAGCACCGCCCAGCCGGGCGCCGAGCGCATCATCGTCAAGTACCGGGCCGGCGCTGCCGCCGCCACCGACCGCTCGGCGAAGCTGTCCACCGTGCAGTCGGCGCTGACCCGGGCCAGCCTCTCCGGCGGTACCTCACGTGCCAGTACTCTCGGCCCGCAGGTGGTACGCAAGCTCGCTACCGGTGCGGACCTGATCCGCGTGCAGGGCCGCCTGGCCCCGGCCGAACTGCAGCGTGTGCTGAAGGAACTGCAGGCCGACCCGTCGGTGCAGTACGCCGAAGCCGACGTCAAGCTGCGCCGCACCGAGCTGCGTGCCGGCGACGTACAGCCGGCGCTGGTGCCGAACGATCCCTTCTACCAGCAGAACCAGTGGCACCTGCACAACGCCGTCGGCGGCATCAACGCACCGGCGGCATGGGATGTCTCGCAGGGTGAGGGCATCGTGGTGGCGGTGATCGATACCGGCATCCTGCCGCAGCATCCGGACCTGGTCGGCAACCTGCTGGAAGGTTACGACTTCATCAGCGATGCGGAGACCTCGCGGCGCCCGACCAACGATCGTGTGCCGGGTGCGCAGGACTACGGTGACTGGGTCGAGAACGACAACGAGTGCTATGACGGCTCGCTGGCCGAGGACAGTTCCTGGCACGGCACCCACGTCGCTGGCACCGTGGCCGAGCAGACCAACAACGGCGTCGGCATGGCCGGTGTCGCCTACAAGGCCAAGGTGCTGCCGGTACGTGTGCTGGGCAAGTGCGGCGGTTACCTGTCCGACATCGCCGACGCGGTGGTCTGGGCATCGGGTGGCACGGTGACCGGTATTCCGGCCAACACCAATCCGGCCGAGATCATCAACATGAGCCTGGGCGGCAGCGGTACCTGCGGCAGCACCTACCAGGACGCCATCAATGGCGCGATCTCGCGTGGCACCACCGTAGTGGTCGCGGCGGGCAATGAAGCCGACAACGCATCCAAGTACCGTCCGGCCAGCTGCGAAGGCGTGGTGACCGTGGGTGCCACGCGCATCACCGGCGGCATCACCTACTACTCCAACTACGGCACCCGCGTGGACCTGTCCGGTCCGGGTGGCGGCGGCAGTGTCGACGGCAACCCGGGTGGCTACATCTGGCAGACCGGCTCCAATGCGGCGACCACGCCGGAATCGGGCACGCCGGGCTACATGGGCATGGGCGGTACCTCGATGGCCTCGCCGCATGTGGCCGCCGTTGCTGCACTGGTGCAGAGCGCACTGATCGCCAAGGGCAAGGATCCGCTGACCCCGGCCGCGATGCGTACCCTGCTGAAGGAAACCGCACGTCCGTTCCCGGTCGCCATCCCGGCAGCCACGCCGATCGGTACCGGCATCCTCGATGCCAAGGCCGCGCTGGCCAAGGCACTGGAAGAACCGTGCACCGAGAACTGCGGGCCGGTGGCCACGCCGCTGACCAACAAGGCCGCCGTCGGTGGCCTGTCCGGTGCGGCCGGCAGCAGCAAGCTCTACAGCTTCGAAGCGGCTGCCGGCAAGCAGTTCAGCGTGATCACCTACGGTGGCACCGGCAACGTTTCGGTCTACGTGGCTGAAGGCCGTGAGCCCAGTGCCAGCGACAACGACGCCAAGTCGACCCGTCCGGGCACCTCCGAGACGGTGCGGGTGACCAAGCCGGTGGCGGCCACCTACTACATCAAGGTGGTGGGTGAAGCGGCCTACAACGGGGTGAGCATTCTCGCCACGCAGTAAGCTTGAACTGTCGTAGTTGAATGGCCGAAGCCCGTCATCCCATGTGACGGGCTTCGTCTTTTTACGAAAGGTGGCGCAGGGGCGGCGGAAATCATGGCTTAACTGTTAAAGTCGAGCCGATTGACAGGAGAGTCATGTGAACGCGCTTGCTGCTACCGCCGCTGCCGACGACGCTGAAGGCCGCATCCTGGATGCGCTGCTGGCGCGCGGCCGGCTGAAGGAAGGCGATCTGGCACGTGCGCGGCCGCTGCACGCAGAGGCCGGCGGCAGCCTGCTGGGCCTGCTGGTGCGGCTGGGGCTGGTCTCCGAGCGTGACCAGGCCCAGGCCAGCGCCGAAGTGCTGGGGCTGCCGCTGCTGGAAGGCAAACAGCTGCCGGAAGCACCGCCACAAGGGCTGGCGGAAGGCTTGCCGTTGTCGCTGCGCTTCCTCAAGCAGTTCCATGTCTGCCCGCTCGCGCTGGATGAACAGGGGGTCCGGTTGTGGCTGGCCGATGCCCATGATCCTTATCCGCAGCAGGCCGTGCAGCTGGCACTGGGGGTACCGGTGACACCGGTGCTGGGCATGCGCGCAGAAATTGATGACCTGGTCGAGCGCTGGTTCGGCCAGGGCCGCAGCGCGATGGGCGCGATCGTCGAAACCGCCGATGGCGAGGGCGGTGCGGTCGATGACATCGAGCATCTGCGTGACCTCGCCTCGGAAGCGCCGGTGATCCGCCTGGTCAACCTGGTGATCCAGCGTGCAGTGGAGCTGCGCGCTTCGGACATCCATGTCGAACCGTTCGAAAGCCGGTTGAAGGTGCGTTACCGCGTCGATGGCGTGCTGGTGGAAGGCGAAAGCCCGCCGGCCAACCTCACTGCTGCGGTGATCAGCCGTATCAAGATCATGGCCCGGCTCAACATCGCCGAGCGCCGCCTGCCGCAGGACGGCCGCATCATGCTGCGCGTGCAGGGCAAGGAGCTGGACCTGCGCGTGAGCACGGTGCCGACCGCGCACGGCGAAAGCGTGGTGATGCGATTGCTGGACCGCGAAACGGTGGTGTTCGATTTCCATCGTCTCGGTTTCACTGACGCCTTCCTGCCGCAGTTCCGCAAGGTGCTGGAACAGCCGCACGGCATCCTGCTGGTGACCGGCCCGACCGGTTCAGGCAAGACCACCACGCTGTACACCGCGCTGAGCCAGCTGAACACTGCCGACGTCAAGATCATCACGGTCGAAGACCCGGTGGAATACCAGATCGAAGGCATCAACCAGATCCAGGCCAAGCCGCAGATCGGCCTGGACTTCGCCAACGCCCTGCGCAGCATCGTGCGCCAGGACCCGGACATCATCATGATCGGCGAAATGCGCGACCTGGAAACCGCGCGCATCGCGATCCAGTCGGCGCTGACCGGCCACCTGGTGCTGTCCACCCTGCATACCAACAACGCAGCCGGCGGCATCACCCGCCTGCTCGACATGGGCGTGGAAGACTATCTGCTCACCTCCACCATCAACGGCATCCTGGCCCAGCGCCTGGTGCGTCGGCTGGAGCCGACCCATGCCGAGCGCTATGAAGCCTCGCCGGAAGAGATCGAACGCTTCGAGCTGCGCCGCCTGCAGCCGGAAGGACCGATCCACCTGTACCGCCCGAAGCCCTCCGCGCTGGCGCCGACCGGTTACCTCGGCCGGACCACCATCATGGAATTCCTGGTGATGAACGACGCGCTGCGGCGCGCGGTGATGCGCCGCGACGGCATGGGCGAGATCGAACGTATTGCCCGCGAAGCCGGTATGCGCACGATGTACGAAGATGGCCTGTCCAAGGCCCTCAGTGGTCAGACGACCATCGAGGAAGTCCTGCGCGTCACCGAGGAAAGCTGATGCGCGCAGGACGCCGGGGCTGACATGCCGACCTACCGTTACAAGGCACTGAATCCGCACGGCGAGATCTTCGACGGGCAGATGGAAGCGGCAAGCGAGGCCGAGCTGGTCGCGCGCCTGCAGGACCAGGGCCATCTGCCGATGGAGACCCAGCTGGCCGATGGCGGTGCGATCGGTGGCAGTACCTGGCGCAACCTGTTCCGCCAACGGCCGCTGCAGGGCGCTGCATTGCTGCAGTTCACCCAGCAGCTGGCGACACTGCTCGGTGCAGGCCAGCCGCTGGATCGCGCGCTGTCGATCCTGCTCGGGTTGCCCGAAGACGAACGCTCGCGCCGCGCGATCACCGACATCCGCGATGTGGTGCGCGGTGGCGCGCCGCTGTCGACCGCACTGGAGCGCCAGCATGGGTTGTTCTCGCGCCTGTACGTGAACATGGTGCGGGCCGGTGAAGCCGGCGGCAGCCTGCACGAAACCCTGCAGCGCCTGGCCGACTACCTCGAACGCAGCCGCGCGCTGCAGGGCAAGGTGATCAACGCGCTGGTGTACCCGGCCATCCTGCTGGTGGTGGTGGGCGGCGCGCTGCTGTTCCTGCTCGGCTACGTGGTGCCGCAGTTCGCGCAGATGTACGAAAGCCTGGATGTGGCGCTGCCGTGGTTCACCAACGCGGTGCTGCAGCTGGGCCTGTTCGTGCGCGACTGGTGGGTGTTGCTGCTGGTGGTGCCAGGGATACTTGCGCTGTTCTTCGAACGCAAGGCGCGGCAACCAGCCTTCCGGCTGGCGCTGGATGGCTGGCTGCTGCAGCGTCGCGGCATTGGCCGCCTGCTCGGTGAACTGGAAACCGCGCGGCTGACCCGCACGCTGGGCACGCTGCTGCGCAATGGCGTGCCGCTGCTGGGTGCCTTGGGCATCGCCCGCAACGTGCTGGGCAACCGCGCGCTGGCCGCCGATGTGGAAGCCGCCGCGGATGAAGTGAAGAACGGTACCGGCCTGTCGCTGGCGCTGTCGCGCGGCAAGCGTTTCCCGCGCCTGGCACTGCAGATGATCCAGGTCGGCGAGGAATCCGGTGCACTCGATACCATGCTGCTGAAAGCCGCCGATACCTTCGAACAGGACAGCGCCCGGCGCATCGACCGCCTGCTGGCGGCGATGGTGCCGGCGATCACCCTGGTGCTGGCCTCGGTGGTCGGTGCGGTGATCGTTGCCGTGCTGGTGCCGCTGTACGACCTGACCAATGCCATCGGTTGACGATGGATCCCTACGCAACCCCGACACTCCGCAACTGAAAGGACCGACCATGATTGCTTCCCGTCGACCGATCCGCCTTTCCTTCACCGCCGCGCGCAACCAGTCGGGCATGAGCCTGCTGGAAATCATCATCGTCATCGTGCTGATCGGTGCGGTGCTGACCCTGGTCGCCAGCCGCGTGCTGGGCGGCGCCGATCGCGGCAAGGCCAACATCGCCAAGGCGCAGGTGCAGACCGTTGCGTCCAAGGTCGACAACTACCAGATCGATACCGGCAAGCTGCCCGGCTCGCTCAACGATCTGGTGACCGCACCGGCGGGTGTCGGTGGCTGGCTGGGGCCGTATGCCAAGCCGGCTGACCTGAACGACCCGTGGGGCCACGCGCTGGAGTACCGTGCGCCGGGCGAAGGCCAGCCGTACGAGCTGATCAGCCTCGGCAAGGATGGCAAGGCCGGCGGCAGCAGCGTCGATGCCGACATCCGCTACCAGCCGTAATCCTGCATGACGTATTTCCTGCCGCGCCGGCTGCCTCGCCCGCGCCTGCACGGCAGGCGCGCAGCGGGCCTGTCGCTGCTGGAAATGCTGCTGGTGATCGCGCTGATCGCAGCGATCGGCCTGATTACCGCCGCCGGCCTGTCGCGCGGCTTCGCCGGCATGCAGCTGCGCAGCGCCGGCAAGGACATCGCCAACCAGCTGCGGGTGGTACGCGCGCAGGCGATCGCCCGCGGCGAGCCGCAGCGCTTTGTCATCGAACCGGCAAAGCGGCGCTGGGAAGGTGCCAACCAGCGCCATGGTGACGTGCCGGCACAGCTGCAGGTGCAGTTCGAAGGTGCCGCGCAGCTGGCCACCGCGCCAGGGCAGGGCGTGATCGAGTTCCATCCCGATGGTGGCTCCAGCGGTGGCCGCATCCGGCTGCAGCGTGACGATGCCGAATGGCGCATCGACGTGGGCTGGCTGACCGGTGAGGTCCGCTCCGGCCCCTGGCGGGCACAATGAAGCGGCACGTTCGCGGCTTCACCCTGCTGGAAGTGATCATCGCCTTTGCCCTGCTCGGGCTGGCGCTGACCCTGCTGCTGGGCAGTCTGTCCGGTGGTGCCAGGCAGGTGCGCGAGGCCGAGCTGCGCACGCGCGCGATACTGCATGCGCAGTCGCTGCTGGCCGAAACCGGTGTCGCCACGCCACTGCAGGTGGGTAGCCAGCAGGGCGACTGGGAACAGGGACGCTACCACTGGGAGCTGCAGGTGCAGCCGTGGGTGGAGCCACGTGCCGGCAACGCCGTGCAGTCACAGTCGGCCGGTGCCCCCTGGCTGGCCGAACTGCAGCTGCAGGTGCGTTGGGGCGACAGCGAACGCGAGCAGCTGCGCTGGCGCAGCCTGCGCCTGCTGCCGCCGGACCTGGAGAGCGCGCGATGAAGCGCCGCGCCGCGGGTTTCACGCTGGTTGAAGTGATGCTGGCCACGGTGCTGCTGGCCGGTGGCCTGGCGCTGGCGTTCGCCAGCGTCCGCTCGGCAATGGCGGTCAGTCAGCGTGGCGAGCAGATCGCGGCCGAGAGTGAGCGCATGCGCGCGGTGCAGTCGCTGTTGCGGCGGCAGCTGGCCGGTGCGCTGCGCACGCCGCTGGAAGTACCCGATCCCACCCGCGAACCGATCTTCTTCCAGGGCGAAGAGCAGCGCATGTTGTTCGCCGCCGATCTGCCGGGCTACCTCGGCCGCGGCGGACCCTACCTGCACGCGCTGCAGGTGGACGGCCGCGATGGCCAGCAGCGCCTGCTGCTGGACCTGGTGCTGCTGCAGGAAGGCGAGCGCATCGCCGAGAACCCGCCGCGCCCGCCGGAAGTGCTGGTGGAAAACCTGAAGTCGGTACAACTGCGCTATCGCGGCATCGATGCCAGTACCGGCCAGGTGAGCGACTGGATGCCGCGCTGGGACGATACCCGCCGCCTGCCGATGCTGGTGGAGATCAAGATCGTCCCGGCCAGGGGCGCGCCCTGGCCGACGCTGGTGGTGGCGCCGCGTAACGGTGGCAGCGGAGGCGCGCGATGAACCGGCAACACGGTGCGGCACTGGTACTGGTTCTGTGGTTGATCGCATTGATGACCGCGCTGGTCGGTGCGTTCGCGCTGAGCGCACGGGTCGAGCATCTGCAGCAGCGGGTGCTGGATGACGACGCACGCGGCCAGGAACGGGCGCGCGCCGGCCTGGAGTACGCGCTGCTGCGCCTTTCCGCCGATCCGCTGCGGGCGCCCTGGCGCGCTGATGGCCGAACCTACCGCTGGCAGTTCGATGACGCCAGCATCGAGATCAAGGTGCTGGACGAGAACGGCAAGATCAACCTGAACCTGGCCGACGTGACCTTGCTGACCGCGTTCCTCAAGGCGCTCGGCGAAGACGAAGGGGCAGCCCGGCAGCTGGCCGGTGCCATTGTCGACTGGCGTGATGAAGACAGCCTGCTGCAGCCGGGCGGCGGTGCCGAAGCCCCGGACTATGCGGCGGCGGGGTTGCCGTATGGCCCACGCAACAAGCGTTTCGAGACGCTCGGTGAACTGCAGCGGGTACTGGGAGTGCGCGGCCCGCTGTACAAGGCCATGCTGCCGCACCTGACCCTGTACAGCCGCCAGGCACGCCCGGATCCCCAGTTCGCCAGCGCGCCGGTGCTGACCGCACTGGGCCTGGATGCGGATACCGTGCTGGCGCAGCGCGCACAGCAGGAGCGTGACGCAGATACCGCTGGCGGTGCGACAACGCTTGCCAGCAGCAGCGGCACCTATAGTATCGAGTCTCGTGCAACCGACGGCAGTGGACGCCGGTCGGTGTTGCAGGCAGTGGTACGCAATGGCTCGGGCGGGGTTCCCGGGCGGTCCTACACAGTGCTTCGCTGGGAGCAGGGAATGACAGCAAGATGACGGCATGGCAGGACAGTGTGCGGCAGGTGCAGGGCCGGATCGGCCCTGGCGCCGGCCGTTTCCTGCGCTGGTGGCGGCAATCGCTGCTGGCCTGGGTGCCGGCACGTTGGCAGTGGGCACTGGGCTGGGCACAGGCGCGCCTGCTGCTGCAGCGCCAGGGTGAGCAGCTGCAGGTCTGGCGAGAGGCCGGAGAACGCCGCGAAGCAGTTGCCAGCGTGCCATGGCCGCTGTCGCCGGCCGAACTGGACCGCGTGCTGGAACCGCGACTGCGCAGCCTGCCGCGGGTGTGGCTGCTGCCGGCCAGCGAGGTACTGCGTCGTCATCTGCGCCTGCCTGCGGCTGCGGCCGACCGGCTGCGCGCCGTGGTCGGTTTCGAGATCGACCGCCAGACGCCGTTCGAATCCAGCCAGGTCAGCTATGACGTGCGTGAACTCGGGGGCGCCGCCGAGGGCCAGCTGCAGGTCGAACTGATCGCCTGGCCACTGCGCCAGCTTGAGGCGTGGCGGGCCAGCGTGGGCGAATGGGCCGATGCACTGGCCGGTGTCGATGCCATCGACACCGAGGGTGAACCCCTGCAGGTGAATCTGCTGCCACCGGGGCAGCGCCAGCTGCGGGCAGACCCGACGCGGCGCTGGAATGTGCTGCTGGCCGTGGCCGCGCTGGTGATGCTGGTGCTGGCGGCCCTGCAGCTGCTCGACAACCGCCGCGCCGCCGCCGACGAACTGCGTGCGCAGGTCGAGCGCAGTGCGCGCAGTGCGCGTGGTGTCGCCAGCGAACGCGCGCAGCTGCAGGCGCTGATCGATGGTGCCGCGTTCCTGGAAAAGCAGCGCAGCCAGCGCGCCGGAACGGTGGAAATCTGGAATGAACTGACCCGGCGCCTGCCGGAGGGCACCTACCTGGAAAAGCTGGCCATCGAGAACAACAACCTGCAGCTGATCGGCCTGAGCCGCGAGGCCTCGCAGCTGGTGCAGCTGCTGCAGGACGCACCGCAGTGGCGCAAGGTCAATCTGACCGGCGTACTGCAGGCCGATGGCGCCGCCAGTGGCCGTGACCGCTTCACCATGACCGCCGAACTGCAGCCGTTGCCGGCTGCGGCCCCGACCCGGGAGGCGGTCGATGCCGATGCCAAGCGCACGCCGTGACCGCTGGCTGGCACTGGCGCTGCTGCTGGCAGTGCTGGGCCTGGCCTACCTGCTGCTGGTGCACCCCTGGTTCACCCAGCCACTGCGCGAAATCGACGCCGACGTGGCCGCCCTGCGCGAGCGCGAGCAGCGCGTGCAGGCGCAGCTGCAGCAGCAGCCGCAGATCGAACAGCGCCTGCGCGCCACCCGCGAGGCACTGCAGCAGCGGCCGGGCTTCCTGCGCGAAGCCACCGCCGAAGCTGCGGCCGCTGCGCTGGGCGCGAAGCTGCAGGATGCGGTGGCGATGGCCAGCCCGGGCAACCGCAGCTGCACCATCAGCAACCGTACGCCACTGACCGACAACCGCCGTGACGCCGAATTCGTGCGCGTGGCCATGCAGGTGCGCCTGCGTTGCGGTGTGGCCGAACTGGCCACGGTGCTGCACAGCCTGGAAACCGGCAGCCCGCGCCTGTTCGTCGACAACCTCAACCTGATCGCGCAGCGCTTCCAGCAGTCGCCCAACGAGTCCGGGCTCGGCCTGGACGTGTCGTTCGAACTGGCCGGTTACCTGCTGCCCGGTGCTGCGGCCGATGGCGCTGCGCCGGCACCTGCAGCCGAACCGGGCGCGGCGCCGCAACCGCCTTCGGCCACACCTTCACCGGCCGCCGCACCGGCTGCGCCGGAAGAAGGGCAGGAGGTGGCCGATGAAGCTTGAGCAGATCAGCCTGCGCACCGGCTTCCTGCTGGCACTGGCCGGCTGGGCGGCAGCGGTCTGGCTGGCCACCGGCTTCGGTCTGGGCAGCCAGCTGCCAGGTGCGGACGGTGATGCCGATGCGGTGCCTTCGTTGCCGGTGCTGCCGCCGTTGGCCGCAGAACGCATGGCCAGCGCCGAAAGCTACAGCGCGATCGGCGAGCGACCGCTGTTCGCCGAGGACCGCAGGCCGAAGCCCTACCTGCTCGGCGGCAGCGAGCCCGCCGCCAGCGCCGCACTGCGCCTGACCGGCGTGCTGCTGACCGGCGACTTCGGCATGGCCACCTTCACCACCGAACAGAACCGCTCGCTGCGCCTGCGCCTCAACGGTGAAGCCGTCGACGGCTGGCAGCTGGTCGCACTGCAGCCGCGCCAGGCCACCGTGATCGGCCCCGGTGGCAACCAGGTGCTGGAACTGGCGGTATTCAACGGGCAGGGGGGTGAACCGCCGACCGTGCTGCGCGGCGCCAACGGTGCGCCACCGGCCGGTGCGATCGTTGTGCCGCCCCCGGCAGGCGCTCCGCCGGCACCGCCGCCGGCTGCGGCAACCGCATCGCCGTCGCCTGCTGGCAGTGCGCCAGCATCCTCGGCTGCGGCGGCCGCCACACCGCCTGCCAACAACAACGGCCCCAGCGAAGCGCAGATGCAGGCCATCCGCGAACGCATCCAGGCCCGTCGCCGCCAGCTGCAGCAACAACAACAGCAGCAACAACCGTCGCCGCCCCCGGGCGATGGCACCAACCGATAGAGTGAATGCATGAGCCTGCGTTTCCTTCCCTGGTCCTTTGCCCTCGCGCTGCTGGTCGGCTGCAGCACCGTGTCCGCACCGCATGTGCAGCGCAAGGGCAATCTGTCGCCCACTGCCGAGGCCGGCCAGGCGGCCGAAGTCGCCGCTGATGCTGCCCGTGACGCCCAGGGCGCTCCGCAGGCGGTGATCCGCCGTGGCACCGGCACCATGATCAACCGCGAAGCAGCACGCGCACCGGCTCCGGCACTGCATGGCGCCAGCACCGGTGAAGCAACCTTCAATTTCGAAGGCGAATCGGTGCATGCGGTGGTCAAGGCCATCCTCGGTGACATGCTGGGCCAGAACTACGTGATCGCACCGGGGGTGCAGGGCACAGTCACTCTGGCCACGCCCAAGCCGGTGTCGCCGGCACAGGCGTTGAACCTGCTGGAGATGGTGCTGGGCTGGAACAATGCCCGCATGGTCTACAGCGGTGGTCGCTACAACATCGTCGCCGCCGATCAGGCATTGGCCGGCACTGTCGCGCCGAGCACGGCGCCGGCAGCCAGTGCGCGTGGCTTCGAGGTACGGGTGATCCCGCTGCAGTTCATCTCCGCAACTGAAATGAAGAAGGTGCTGGAGCCGTACGCGCGCCCCAACGCCATCGTCAACGTCGACAGCGGCCGCAACGTGATCACCCTGGGCGGTACCCGCGCCGAGCTGGAAAACTACATGCGCACCGTCGAGATCTTCGACGTCGACTGGCTGTCGGGCATGTCGGTGGGCGTGTTCCCGATCCAGTCCGGCAAGGCCGAGCAGGTGGCCGCCGACCTGGAGAAGGTGTTCGGCGAGGAGAGCAAGACGCCCAGCGCCGGCATGTTCCGCTTCCTGCCGCTGGAAAACGCCAACGCGGTGCTGGTGATCACCCCGCAGGTGCGTTACCTGGACCAGATCCAGCAGTGGCTGGACCGCATCGACACCGCCGGTGGCAGCGCCCGCCTGTTCTCCTATGAGCTGCGCTACATCAAGGCGCGCGATCTGGCCGAACGCCTCAGTGAAGCCTTCGCCAGCAGCGGCAATCGCGGCGGCTCCAGCCCGGCCTCGCTGGCACCGGGTGCAATGCCGTCGCAGCTGGGCAGCGACGGTGAGCGTGGCATGGACAGCAACAACAGCAGCAATTTCGGTTCGACGCCGGGCAGTGGCTCCAGTGGCACCGGCAACGGCAGCATGAACCTGCCGCAGCGCCAGTCCGGCAACGTCAGCGTCAGCCTGGAAGTGGAAGGCGATCGCGTGGGCGTGTCGGCGGTGGAGGAAACCAACACCCTGCTGGTGCGCTCGACCCCGCAGGCCTGGCGCTCGATCCGCGAAGTGATCGAGAAGCTGGACGTGATGCCGCTGCAGGTGCATATCGAAGCGCAGGTGGCCGAGGTCGCACTGGAGGGTGACCTGAAGTACGGCGTGAACTGGTTCTTCGACAACGCGGTGGCCGGGCGCGCGCTGACCGGCGCATTGGCCGGCGTGACCCTGCCGCCCGCCGCCGGCGGCTCCTGGAGCAGCTTCGCCGGTGCTGCAACCGCTGGTGAAGGACTGGGCTGGGCGTTCACCGGCCACAATGGCGCGGCGGTGGTGAGCGCGCTGGACAAGGTCACCGATGTGCGCCTGCTGCAGACCCCCTCGGTGTTCGTGCGCAACAACGCCGAGGCCACGCTCAACGTGGGTGACAAGGTGCCGATCAATACCACCACGGTGAACACCGGTATCGGCACCAGCAGCTACAGCTCGGTGCAGTACATCGACACCGGCGTGATCCTGAAGGTACGCCCGCGCGTGACCCGCGACGGCACGGTATTCCTCGACATCGTGCAGGAAGTGAGCAGCGCCTCGAACGTGCCGGAGAACTGCAACCCGCAGGAGCGCAACTGCAACCCGCGGATTTCCACCAAGAAGCTGTCGACCGAAGCGGCGGTGCAGAGCGGCGACACCATCATGCTGGCCGGCCTGATCACCGACACGGGCACCGATGGCAGCAGCGGCATCCCCGGCCTGAGCCGGATTCCGGTGGTGGGCGCACTGTTCGGGCAGAAGAGCCGCACCAGCCGCCGTTCGGAGGTGATCGTGCTGCTGACGCCGAGCATCGTGCGCAACGGGCAGGAGGCACGCACCCTGACCGACGAGTACAGCCAGCGCTTCCGCGCGATGGAACCGCTGAACCAGCCGCGCGCAAAGAAGTAAGGGATTACGGCCGGGCTGCGCCCGGCACCCGCAGAGGCCAGAGCTGGAGCAACGGCAACAGCGGGTTTACTGAGGGGGGGGCGGGGCACTGTGGGTTTGCGGGGACGCCGTAAATCCGTCCATGGAGGCTTGGTCGCCGCATCCATGCGGCTCACACCCCGCAAACCCACAGTGCCCCGCCTTCGACAGTGTCCTGCTGCTGTTGGTAGGTGTCGACCTTGGTCGACACGCTGGATCCACGCCATGCGTGGAAGACTCTCCATCGAAATCGAATATTTCGATATCTGTGAGATCTGAGCCGAGCATGGCTCGGCTCTACAGAAAGCAATGCCCGACAGATCGCAGGAAACTGTCGAAGGCGGGGTGGGTCCGGTTGCGGGGGTGTCCGCGGCATGGATGCCGCGGCCAAGCCCCCATGGACGGGTTAACGGCGTCCCCCGCAACCGGACCCACCCCGCCATGCCACGGATAGCCGGCTTCTGCTGTTGCTTCTGCTCTGGCCTCTGCAGGTGCCGGGTGCAACCCGGCCGATACCCTCCCAGTGCTAGGCTGTGGCTACCGACAACCACGGAGGCGGGATGGGGGCGATCGTGTTGTTGCCGCTGTGCGTGGACGATGCTGCACTCGACCGCTGCCTGGCCGCGCTGGATGCCGGCACCGCGCCGGGTACCGCGGTCTGGCTGGCCGATGACGCGCAGACCGGCCCGCGTGCGCAGGCGGTGGTGGAGCATTGGTTGGCGCATACGCCACTGCAGGCCGAATACACCCGCCGCGCGCGGCCGTTGGGCGAGGTCGCCCATCTGGATGAGATGCTGCGCGCCTGCGAGGGCATGGACGTGGCGGTGCTGGCGCCGGACAGCGTGCCCGCGCCGGGCTGGCTGCAGCAGCTGCAGGATGCCTTCGCCCGCGACGCCGCCATCGCCACCGCAACCCCGTGGTGCAATGCCGGCGAAACCGCTGCATGGCCGCGGCTGGGCGAAATCAATCCCGAACCGGAGGACCCGGCGCTGCTGGCACACACCTGTGCCACGCTGCCGGTGCTGCATCCGGAGCTGCCCTCGGCGGTCACCCACGCGGTACTGGTGCGCGGCAACGCACGCCGGCGTGCCGGCGGCCTGGACGTGGACAGCTACGTGGGTTGGAACGCGGCACTGGTGGACCTGAGCCTGCGCATGGCTGGCCTGGGATGGCGCAACGTGCTGTGCGAGACCGCCTTCGTCAGCCGGGCAGGGGAGGCGGTCAGCCGTGATGGCGATCTCGAGGCCCTGGCCGCGCGCTGGCCGGGGTGGGTGCCACGGCTGGCTGACTTCCTCATGCACGATCCGCTGCATGGCCTGCGTGCCGATCTGCAGCAGCGCATGCGGCAGGCGATAATGCCGAAGGAACAGGGTGACCTGTTCGTCTCGTCTTCCGCGCCGGAGCCTCCTGCTTGAATGTTGCCATTGCCGCCATCGTCGTCACCTACCAGAGCGGCAGCACCATCGACGCCTGCCTCTCGCGTCTGCGCCAGGCGCAGGACGTGGCCGAGATCCGGGTGATCGACAATGGCTCGATGGATGGCACGCTGGATATCGTGCAGCGCCATGCCAGCCA
Organism: Stenotrophomonas sp. GD04054; assembly: GCF_029836955.1. Lineage (NCBI taxonomy): Bacteria > Pseudomonadati > Pseudomonadota > Gammaproteobacteria > Lysobacterales > Lysobacteraceae > Stenotrophomonas > Stenotrophomonas sp. GD04054. The sequence continues at coordinate 26,147 of NZ_JAOECR010000030.1, forward strand.
CGACCCGCGCGTGCGTTTCGTCGGCAATCCGGACAATCCCGGCTTTGCCGCCGCCAACAACCAGGGCGTGGCCGATTCGCACAGCCCATGGCTGGCCTTCATCAACCCGGACCTGATGGTCGAACCGGAGACGTTGGCCGCACTGCGCAGCCGCGCGGAAGGACTGGGCGACTGCCTGCTCGGTGTCGAGCAGGTGGACGAGCAGGGCCATGCCGACGAAGCCGTGCGCCGCCGCGACCCTGATTTCCTGATGATGCTGCGCTCGCCGGGCAAGGGCTCGAAGCTGGCGGTGCCGCGTGACCCGCAGCAGGCGCTGCAGCGGGTGCCGGCGCTGTCCGGTGCGCTGCTGATGATGCCGCGTGCATTGTTCGACTGCATCGGAGGTTGGGACGCCGGCTATCGTCTGCATGCCGAAGACCTGGACCTGTGCCGGCGTGCACGCGAAGCCGGAGCAGTGGTGGCGATCGCCAATGACCTGCAGGTCACCCACGTTCGTGGCGTCTCCAGCCGCTCGCGGCCGTTCTTCGTTGAATGGCACAAGCACAAGGGCCTGTGGCGCTATTTCCAGAAGTTCGAGGCCAGGCAGCGTTCGCTGCCGGTGCGGGTAGCGGTGTGGGGCGCGATCTGGGCGCACGCGCTGATGCTGGTGCCGAAGCTGCTGCGCAGGGCGCTGTAGCGCCGCAAGAGCATCCACGCATGGCGTGGATCTACCAATGTTGTTTCCCGTGAGCTGAGTGTGGCCGCAGGCACCCCGGTTCACCCTGCCGGGCGCATAATCCGCCCCATGCCTATCATCCAGTCCCTGCTCGACACCGACCTGTACAAGTTCACCATGATGCAGGCGGTGCTCCACCAGCACCCCGGCGCCCAGGTGCAGTACCGGTTCAAGTGCCGCACGCCCGGCATCGACCTGGCCCATTACATCGACCAGATCGACGAAGAGATCGACCACCTGTGCAGCCTGCGTTTCAGCGACGCGGAGCTGGACTACATGCGTGGCCTGCGCTTCGTGAAGCCGGACTTCGCCGATTTCCTCGGCCTGTTCCACCTCGACCGCAAGTACATCCAGCTGCGCGCGTCGAAGACCGTGCCCGGCGAGATCGAACTGGACATCACCGGCCCCTGGCTGCACACCATCCTGTTCGAAGTGCCGCTGCTGGCGATCATCAACGAAGTCTGGTTCCGCAACACCACCACCGCCGACTTCGCCGAGGGCGAGCGCCGCCTGCAGGCCAAGGCCGCGCTGCTGCGTGATACCCCGGGGTTCGAGCAGTGCCGTATTGCCGACTACGGCAGCCGCCGCCGCTACTCGCGTGACTGGCATGCCCGTCTGCTGCCGCTGCTGCGCGATGCGCTCGGCCCGCAGCTGGTCGGCACCAGCAACGTGCACTTCGCCCGCCTGTACGGCATGACCCCGCACGGCACCATGGCCCATGAGTACCTGCAGGCATTCCAGGCGCTGGGCCCACGCCTGCGCGATTCGCAGGTGGCGGCACTGGAATCGTGGGCACGCGAGTATCGCGGCGACCTCGGCATCGCGCTGTCCGACGTGGTCGGCCTGGATGCGTTCCTGCGCGACTTCGACATGTACTTCTGCAAGCTGTTCGACGGCGTCCGCCATGACTCCGGCGATCCGTTCGACTGGGGCGACCGCATGCTGGCCCACTTCCAGCAGCGTCGGGTGGATGCACGCAGCAAGGTGCTGGTGTTCAGCGATGGGCTCGACATCGCCAAGGTGATGCGCCTGTACGACTACTTCCGTGGTCGCTGCCAGGTCGCCTTCGGCGTCGGCACCCACCTGACCAATGATCTGGGGCCAACGCCGCTCAACATCGTCATCAAGATGGTCCGCTGCAACGGCCAGCCGGTGGCCAAGCTCAGCGATTCGCCGGGCAAGAGCATGTGCGACGACCCGGGCTACCTGGCCTATCTGCGCCAGGTCTTCGAGCTGCCGCCGGCGTAAACACGTCGGCTTACAGGTAGTCGACCACCACCAGGTAGGCGCCCTGCAGCGGCTGCTGCTTCGAAGCCTGCACGCTGTAACGCTCGGAGAAGGCGATATCGCCGGCGCGCATCGCGCTGGCCGACACCGACAGCTTCTGGCCCTGGCGCTTGCCGTCGCGCAGCGTCGCGGCCTGGCCATCGGCCAGCGCCGTCACGGCCACCGTCGAGCCCTTGGCCGAGGGCGGGCAGGCGGCCAGGCTCAGCTCACCCTGGGACAGGTTCGTCGTGCAGCCCGGCTCGGCGATACGGCCGCTGAAACGGATGCTGCCGCTGCTGGCCTGGGCCAGCGCACTGACGGACATCAGGGCCACACACAGCAGAATGGAGTTCCTCATGACACGTTCTCTGGTTCGGTGTGTCCTAGTTAGCGACAGGTTCGATCCGTCTTTAATAGGACAAATCCGAATCTGCTAGGGCCATCACCAAGAAAGAGTGATGCGCATCAAATAAGGCGATTTCCACCTGAAAAAAGCCTGTTTTCGCGCATGCCGAACGCGCCACGGGAAGCGTCATGCAGGGTCGTTTGTGACCTGATCGCCTTGCCGTCAAATCCTCCACGCCCGCCGGGCTCTCATTCCGCCTACCACGTCACATTTGAGGCGTCAATGAATTGGCGTTCAGAAAAATAATGAGACTTTCATCACAGTTGTGCCTATACTTGCGTCACGGATTCAGGGGAAGGTATGTCCGAGTCCGGCCACAGGTGAGACGCAAGGATGGGTCTTGATAGCCCGGCAGTGCTCCTTGCTTCCTCCTCTACTTCTCATCTCTTCAGTAGGGTTAGGTAAAAGCGAATGCACAAGATCAATATCATCGCCGCTCTGATGCTGGCCGCCGCTCCGCTGGCCGCCAACGCCGCCGACGGCACCATCACCTTCAACGGCAAGGTGACCGACAAGACCTGCACCATCTCGACCCCGGGCGGCAAGGACTTCTCCGTCAACCTGCCGACCGTGTCCAAGAACACCCTGGCCGCCGCCGGTAACGTTGCCGGTCGCACCCCGTTCGCCATCAACCTGACCAAGTGCAGCGCCGGCAACGTCGCGACCTACTTCGAGCCGGGTTCGACCGTTGACTTCAACACCGGCCGCCTGCTGAACCAGGCTTCGGCCAACGCTGCCACCAACGTGCAGCTGCAGCTGCTGGGCTCGAACAACCAGGTCCTGCCGATCAAGGCTGCAGGCGCTGGCCAGGCCCAGACCAACTCGCAGTGGGTCACCGTCGGCACCGACGGCTCGGCCGATCTGAACTACTACGCTGAGTACTACGCCACTGCCGCCGCCACCCCGGGCGACGTCACCAGCAGCGTCAAGTACACGATCATCTACAACTGATCGTAGTCGTACCCGCACTGGCCGGCGTACGCGCCGGCCAGTGCATCGCGGCCCCTGGCCACATACCTCGAGCGTAGTACTTCCGATGAAAGCATTCTTTCCCCGGGCGCTGCTGCTGGCAGCGTTCACGCTGCCCTTCTGCCAGAACGCTCTGGCCGGCGTGGTGGTCAATGGCACGCGAGTGATCTATCCGGCGCAGGCGCGCGAAGTCACCGTGCAGGTCGACAACGTGGGCGATTCGCCGGCGCTGGTGCAGGCCTGGATCGACAGCGGCGACGCCAACCAGACCGCCGATACCAGCGATGCCCCGTTCGTGCTGACGCCGCCGATCGCGCGCGTCGAGCCGGGCCGCAGCCAGGCGCTGCGACTGATCTTCTCCGGCGCGCAGCTGCCGACCGACCGCGAGTCGGTGTTCTGGCTCAACGTGCTGGATGTTCCGCCGTCCCCGGACAACGCCGACAGCGGCGAACAGAATTACCTGCAGGTCGCGTTCCGTTCGCGCCTGAAGCTTTTCTACCGGCCGCAGGGCCTGAAGGGCGTCGCCAACGACGCGCCCGCAGCGCTGCGCTGGACCCGCACGGGCGACCGTCTGCGGGTGGAAAACCCGAGCCCCTTCCACGTCACTCTGGCCGAAGTACATGCCGTGACCGGCAGCAGTGAAAAGGCCGTCGAGGACAAGGGCGCGATGGTCGCGCCGAAGCAGAGCCTGGAGTTCGCCGCACCGGCGGGCACCGACCAGGTCCGCTTCATCACCATCAACGACTACGGCGGCCGGGTGGAACACACCATCCGCCTCGGCAGCACCGGGGGCTGAACGCGCCGCGCCGGCCTTGGGCCTGCGCATCCCGCCACCGCCGCTGTGCGGCGAATTGAAGGAATGTCAGTGTGATCGGAAACAGATTGACATTGTCGATCCATCAGGCGCTTTGCCTGTTGGTTGCTGGCGTGGCCTGCCCAGGATGGGCGCTGGCTGCCCCGGCCAATCTCGGCGAACAGGCGCTGATGGCGCAGAGTGGTGCGGCCAATGCGCGTGCACCGGAATCGGCCCAGTTCAACTCCAGCTTCCTGTCTGGCCAGGCCAAGCAGGTCGATCTGGCGGCCTTCAGCAACGGCAACCCGATGGTGGCCGGCAACTACCGTGTCGACGTCTACGTCAACGGTGCCTGGCAGGGCCGTCGCGATCTGCAGTTCAAGGCCGATGCGCAGGGCCGTGTCGACGCCTGCCTGCCGCTGCCGATGCTGGAAGAAATGGGCGTGGACAGCGAAGCCGTGCTGCAGCAGCAGGATCCGTCCGTGCCGACCGACAAGACCAGCTGCGTGCCGGTCCAGCAGCGCATGGCCAATGCCTATGGTGTCTATGACAGCGGCAACCTGCGCTACGACCTGAGCATCCCGCAGGTGTTCCTGCGTCGTGAGGCACGCGGCTACGTCAACCCGGCGCTGTGGGACCGCGGCATCAATGCCGGCTTCGTCGGCTACAGCTTCAATGCCATCGACAGCGACAGCCGTGTCGAAGGTGGCCAGCGCAACCGCAGTGCCTACCTCGGCCTCAACGCCGGCATGAACCTGGGTGGCTGGCAGTTCCGCCACGATTCGAACCTGACCTGGTCCGAGGGCGATGGCCGCCATTGGCAGAGCATCGCCACCTATGCGCAGCGCGGCATCCCGCAGGTGCGCGGCATGCTCACCATCGGTGAGGCCTACACCACCGGTGAACTGTTCGACTCGATCGGTTACCGCGGTGCCAGCCTGGCCAGCGACGACCGCATGCTGCCCGATTCGCTGCGCGGTTACGCGCCGGTCGTGCGCGGCATCGCCGAGACCAACGCACGCATCGAAGTGCGCCAGAACGAGCAGCTGATCTACTCCTCCACCGTGTCGCCGGGCAGCTTCGTCATCGACGACCTGTACCCGACCGGCTACGGCGGCGACCTGGAAGTGAGCGTGATCGAGGCCGATGGCCGCCGCCGCGAATTCAAGGTTCCGTTCGGTTCGGTGCCGCAGATGCTGCGCGAAGGCGTGTCGCGTTACTCGCTGACGGCCGGCCAGGTGCGCAACAAGCTGCTGGCCGATGAGCCGTGGCTGGTGCAGGGCACCTACCAGCGCGGTATCGGCAACCAGCTGACGCTGTACGGCGGCAGTGCACTGAGCGACGGCTACCTGTCGCTGCTGTACGGCGTCGGCCTGTCCACGCCGGTTGGCGCGTTCGCCGCCGACGTCACCCACGCACGTACGACGTTCGACCACTACGGCAACCACACCGGTGCCAGCGTGCGCTTGAGCTACAGCAACATGATCGGCGAGACCGGGACCAACCTGACCCTGGCCGCCTACCGTTATTCGACCGAAGGCTTCTACAGCCTGCAGGACGCGCTGTATGGCCGTGATTCGGACAAGCGCGGCATCGATCCGACCACCCGTGGCCGTCAGCGCAGCCAGTTCCAGGTAACGCTGAACCAGCCGCTGGGCCGTCGCGGCGGCGCGCTGTACGTGACCGGCTCGGTGCGTGACTTCTACGACCGCCCCGGCACCTCCAAGCAGTATCAGGTGGGCTACAACAACGCCTGGCGTTCGGTGAACTACGGCTTCTCGGCGCTGCGCACCGAAGAGGGCGTGCTCGGCCGTTCCGATACCCAGTACCTGCTGTCGATGAGCGTGCCGCTGGGTCGTGGTTCGCACCCGGTGTCGTTCAGCGCCGACCTCGGCGTGCGCGAGCGCGGTGGCTACGACAACAGCCGCGTTGGCATCACCGGTTCGACCGGCATCGACAACAACTTCAGCTACGGTGTGGCGCTGTCCGACTCCCGCGAAGGTGGCACCACCGCGGTGGGCAGTGCGGAATACCGCAGCCGCTACAGCGCGTTGAACGCGACCTACAGCCACTCGCGCGATTTTCGCCAGGCGTCGGTCGGTGCCAACGGCAGCGTGGTCGTGCATCCGGGTGGCTTCACCTTCACCCCGCAGCGTGGCGACACCATGGTGCTGGTGGAAGCGCCGGGCGCACGCGATGCGATCGTCAGCAACGCCCCGGGCCTGCGCGTCGACGGCCGCGGCTACGCGGTGGTCCCGTACGTGTCGCCGTACCGCCTCAACACCGTCACCCTCGACCCGCAGGGCATGGCCCACGACGTCGAGCTGGAAAGCACCAGCCAGTCGATCGCGCCGTTCGCCGGTGCCATCAGCTACCTGCGCTTCGATACCCGCAAGGGCAACGCGCTGCTGATCCAGGTGCGCAACACCGATGGCCGCACCATGCCGTTCGGTGCGCAGGTCAAGGACGAGCAGGGCCAGCCGGTGGGCATGGTCAGCCAGGGCGGCCGCCTGTACGTGCGCAGTGACAAGAACCAGGGCAGCCTGCTGGTGGAGTGGGGCGCCGGCGCCGACCAGCGCTGCACGGTCGATTACCAGGTTCCGGCGGGCGCCGATGCGTCCAAGACCGGCTTCATCCCGCTGGAGGCAGCATGCCGATGATTTCTTCCCATGGCCGCAAGGCGCTGAGTGCCCTTGCATTGCTGGGCGGCGTGCTGCTGGCCCAGCAAGCCAGCGCCGCGTGCAGCCTGAACTCTTCGTGGTTCACCGCACAGGACGTCACCATGGACATGGGCCAGATCGTGATCCTGCCCAGCACGCCGGTCGGCGGCGTGATCAAGGAGATCAGTGAATCGATCACTCAGCGTGATAGCGTGGCCAGCTGTGATCGGAGTGGCGGCTACTCGCGCGGCGAGTATGTCAACGCGGCGCAGCAGCGCCCGGTGCCCGGTTTTGCCAATACCTATGAAACCGATGTCCCTGGCGTTGGCATCAAGCTATTCCGCGATTCAGGGGCGATCCAGGCCTACTATCCGCACAGCATTCCATTCAACGGTGGGGCGAGGATCAATCTCAACGGTGGTCGATTCCGTATCCAGCTGATCAAGACAGCCGCGCAGACCGGTTCCGGCGTGATCGCGCCGAACGGTCGTTTCACTACATACTATTTTGATGGTGATGGCAGCCGTCGCCCGGTGTTGACCTCCACCTTCAAGGGCTCGGGCACCACCGTGGTCAGCCCGACCTGCGAAGTGCAGGCGGGCAGTCGCAACATTGCCGTCGATTTTGGCAGCGTGCCCAACACCACCTTCACCGGTGTCGGTTCCAAGGCTGTCGATCGCGATTTCGAGATCCGCCTGAACTGCCAGGGCAGCAACGTTGCTGCCTACCAGAGCAAGATCGGTATCCGCCTGGATGCCGACCAGGACAGCTCGAACATGCCGGGCGTGCTGAAGCTCAGCGCGGCCACCAACAGTGCCACCCGCATCGGCATCCAGATGGTCCAGCGTGATGGCAGCACCGAGCGCGAAGTGCGTTTCGGCCAGACTGTCAACGTCGGTACCACCACGCCCGGTTCCAGCACGATGACCTTGCCGCTGCGTGCGCGTTACGTGCAGACCCAGGCCGGCACGGTGGGTGCAGGTGTCGCAAACGGCCAGGCCACCTTCACCATCCAGTACGAGTAAGGCGGCCGCAGGCCGCGCCACTGCTGCGTTCCACCGCAACGTCGCCCGTTCCACGGGCGGCGTTGACTGCGTCTTGATCTTCCAACGATGAAGATCAATGCCACGACGCACGTACCATCATTCGAATGTGATGTACGTCGCGATTTTGGAGTTTCCTCATGAGGTGACCGTCTCCTGCCTGCGGGTGTTGGACGGGAACGCCGAAAGGATCCAGACGTGGCTACAGCTCCTGGCATTCCCTCGCGCCGGCCCTTCGGAGCGCTGCGATGAAGGTCCTGTCGGTGTTCGGCACGCGACCGGAAGCGATCAAGATGGGGCCGCTGGTAAGGGCCTTGGCGGAGGCTGCGGACATCGAATCGGTGGTCTGCATCACCGGCCAGCACCGGGCGATGCTGGACCAGGTGATGTCGCTGTTCGCGATCACCGCCGACCATGACCTCGATGTCATGGTGCCCAACCAGACCCTCAATGGCCTGTGTTCCAAGCTGTTCGAACGGCTTGACGCGCTCTACACGCAGGTTCGCCCGGACCGGGTACTGGTGCACGGCGATACCACCACGGCGATGACCGCCGCATTGGCCGCGTTCCACCACCGCATTCCGATCGGCCATGTCGAGGCCGGCCTGCGCACCGGCGACATCAACCGGCCGTGGCCGGAGGAAATGAACCGGCGGGTGATCGATGTGGTCGGCCACCAGCTGTACGCGCCCACGCCCAGCTCGCGCGCCAACCTGGCCGGTGAACACCTGGGCGGGCAGATCCTGGTCACCGGCAATACCGTCATCGATGCCCTGCAGCAGACCGTAGAGCGGCTGGATGCCGACCCGGCGCTGCGTGCGCGGGCTGACGAACCCTTCCACATGCTTGACCCCGATCGTCGCCTGCTGCTGGTCACCGGCCATCGCCGCGAGAGTTTCGGCCAGGGCTTCGAGGACATCTGCCGTGCGCTGGCCGAGCTGGCGCGGCGGCCGGACCTGCAGGTGCTGTACCCGGTGCACCTCAACCCGAACGTGCAGGGCCCGGTCAACGCCCACCTCGGCCATCTCGACAACGTGCACCTGGTGCCGCCGCAGGACTACCTGCGCTTCGTGCGCCTGATGCAGCGCGCCGACGTCATCCTCACCGACTCCGGTGGCGTGCAGGAAGAAGCGCCTGCGCTGGCCAAGCCCGTGCTGGTCATGCGCGACGTCACCGAACGCCCGGAGGCGGTCGAGGCCGGAGTGGTGACGCTGGTCGGCACCAGGCCCTCGCGCATTGTCGAGGCGGTCAACGCGGCACTGGCACAACCACCGCACCCGACCCGCTTCGATCCCGACGCCAGCCCCTACGGCGATGGCCGTGCCAGCGCGCGCATCGTCGCCGCCCTGCGTGGCACGCCCCTTCCCGAATTCTCGCCCGGCCTCCGCAACAGCGGTGCCGCCCACTCCCATCCACGCGAAGTGACGCCATGACCCAGACCGGCCGCTCTCCCCTGTTTGCATCCGCCGCCGCGTTCGTCCTGTCGGGCGTGGTTGCCAGTGCCCATGCCGCCGACAGCGTCGCCGGCCAATTCGCCGAATGGAGCGGCGACAGCACGGTCAACCGGCAGATGACCCTGCGTGAACTCGGTTTCCGCCAACCGCTGGTGCTCAGCGGGCAGGAGAGCCAGCGCGAGGTCTACCTGCCGGTGCCGGCCGGCGTCGCCACCCGCGATGCGCAGCTGCAGCTGGACGGGCGCTACGTGCGCGGCCACGCCGGGCGCACTTCCGGTCTGTGGTCGGTCGATGGCGATCCGATCGCCGCGCGCTCGATCACCGACGCGCAGGGGGACGCCAGCCAGCTGCTGGCCATTGATGGCGAACCCCGCCAGAACGGCTTCGTGCGGGTCGGCGTCGGCTGGTGGTCGATCGTCTCCGACTACCAATGTGCCGACCAGAGCGCGCCGGCCAACGTGTTGCGGCTGTCGCCGGACTCGCGTTTCAGCTACCGCTTCGACGGCCGCGCCGTGGACACCGTGGCCAAGGCCTGGGGCGCGCTGCCACCGCAGGTGCGCCTGCTGGTGGACGGCAAGGCGCTGCAGGCGCCGGCCTACGATGCCGCCTGGCGCATCGGTACCGCGTTGCAGGCCGGTGGCAAGCAGGTGCAGGTGGTGGCGCTGCCCAAGGTCGGTGACAGTGTCGACCTGGCCGACATCAGCATCCCGGCCAGCCTGCAGGGCGTGCCGGCCTACGCTGCGCTGGCGACGGGCGAGCGTGCGCATGTGATCAAGGATCTGGCTGAAGTTGGCGCGCTGCTGTCGCTGCGTGACAGCGGGCCCTTGGCCGCTGACGTGATGATCGGCAGTGATGCGCTGCGGGCCGGCGTACGCGCGGCACTGGACGCGCTGGCCGTACAGGTTGCGGCTACGGGTGCCGATGCGGGCGCTGCCTTCGCCGCGTGGCGCGGTACCGATATGGGCGGCCTGGAAAAGCCCACGGCCAATGCCTCGGTCAGCGTGGTCGCCGTTGCTGGCCGTCCGACGCTGGTGGTCGACCCGGCGGCGGCGGGCAAGGTCGCCGGGTTGTTCGCCGAACAGTGGCGCAGCTACGCGCTGGGCCGCAGCCTGCAGGTCAGCCAAGCGGGCACGCCGAAGCTCGACGGTGACCATGTGCTGTTGAGCCGGCTCGGCAACATCGCCGGCACGATGGAGGTGGTGACCCGCGCCGATCGCAGCGCCAGCTTCGACCTCGGCGCGCTGTCGGCCGATGGGCGCCTGCCCGAGGAAGTGGTGATCGATGTCTCGGCGGCGCCCAACGCCGCCGGGCAGGGCGCGGTGGCCACGATCCATTTCAACGATTACCTGCTGGGCGGCAAGGTGCTGTCGGCCAATGGCCAGCCGCAACGGCTGGTGGCCAAGGTGCCGGCCTACGCGCTGTCGGCGCGCAACGAGATCCGCGTCAGCTTCCTGCGCCAGCCGGCACGACCTTATTGCCACGATCCGGCCACCGCCTATCCGGTCTCGATCCTGCCCAGCAGCCACCTGACCCTGGCCAAGCGGTCGCTGGGCAGTGATTTCGTCGGCGCCAGCAGTCAGCTGTCGCGCGGCAACCAGGTGTTCGTGCTGGCCACGTGGCTGCAGGATGCACCGGCATCGCTGCGCAAGGTGATTGCGGTGGCCAGTGCAGTGGGTGCCTCGCCGGAGGCGTCGGAACTGAAGGTGGTCGATGCCGGTGCGGCGGTCAGCCCGGGTGCGCCGTGGCTGGCGTTCGGTGTGGCGCCATCGGGTGTCGATGTGGCCGGCCTGAAGGACGGTCATCTGCTGATCGGCGGGAAGCCGCAGCCGCTGCTGGATGTCAGCGGGTTGGATCGTGCCGCGGTGGTGCAGGTCGGCACCTCCGGCGGCCAGCTCGGCGTGCTGTACAGCGACCTGGGCGCACAGGCACCGTCATTCGGCGCACCGTTCCGGCTGCTGCGCGGTGATCTCGCTGTGCTCGACGGCAGTGATGCCGTGCGCGAATTCGACCGCCAGGATCCCTATGGCACGCGTATCGCGCAGGACGGCAATCCGCAATCGAAGTGGGAACGGCACATGGTCTGGTTGCTGCTGCTGGTCGGCGTGATCGTGTTCGCGCTGCTGGCCGCCCGCGTTACCCAGGTGCGCCGCCGCAAGTCCGCCAACACAGGGCACTGATCCACCGTGGACGGTCTGTTCTGGAACATCCAGCTGGCCAACTACTACGCTGCCCTGGAAACCACGGCGGCGGCGGTGGCCGTGCTGATCCTGATCTCCAGCCTCGATGACCTGTTCATCGATGTCTGGTACTGGGTGCGCGAGAGCTGGCGGGCGCTCACCATCAAGCGTCGCGAGGCGTACCGGCCACTGACCCAGGAAGACCTGCTGCAGCGGCCGCAACAGCCGCTGGCGATCATGGTGCCGGCGTGGATGGAGTACGACGTCATCGCGCAGATGGTGGAGAACATGATCAACGTACTCGACTACCGCGAGTACGTGGTGTTCGTCGGCACCTATCCCAACGACCAGCAGACCATCGACGAAGTGGAGCGCATGCGCCGCCGCTACAAGCGCCTGCGCCGCGTGGAAGTGCCGCATGACGGGCCGACCAGCAAGGCCGACTGCCTGAACTGGCTGATCCTGGCCATCTTCGATTACGAGAAACGCCACGACATCGAGTTCGCCGGGGTGATCCTGCACGACAGCGAGGACGTGCTGCACCCGATGGAACTGCGCTTCTACAACTACCTGCTGCCGCGCAAGGACATGATCCAGTTGCCGGTCACCTCGCTGGACCGCGAGTGGTACGAACTGGTGGCCGGCGTCTACATGGACGAGTTCGCCGAATGGCATGCCAAGGATCTGGTTGTGCGCGAAAGTGTTTCCGGCATGGTGCCGTCGGCGGGCGTCGGCACCTGCTTCTCGCGGCGCGCGCTGCTGGCACTGAGCGCGCAGACCGACAACCAGCCCTTCAACACCGACAGCCTCACCGAGGACTACGACGTCGGTGCGCGGCTGGCGGCGATGGGGATGCAGTCGATCTTCGCGCGCTTCCCGGTGCAGTTCCGCGTGCGTCGCCCGTCATGGTTCGGCTGGGGCCCGGTACGCGAGCGCACCCAGCAGATGGCGCTGTGCGTGCGCGAGTACTTCCCCGACAACTTCCGCGCATCGTACCGGCAGAAGGCGCGGTGGGTGCTGGGCATCGGCCTGCAGAGCTGGGAGTCGCTGGGCTGGCGCGGCTCGCTGGCCACCAAGTACCTGCTGGCGCGCGACCGCAAGGGCATCATCACCTCGTTCGTCAGCATCATCGCCTACGTCATCTTCCTGCAGCTGCTGCTGTTCTGGCTGTTGAAGATGACCGGGCTGTGGACGATGCAGTTTCCCAGCGTGTTCCAGGCCGGTACCTGGCAGATGAACGTGGCGCTTCTGACCACGGCGGCGTTGGCGACCCGGGTCGTGCAGCGCTTCTACTTCGTCAACCGGCTGTATGGCTGGGAGCATGCGCTGATGTCGATCCCGCGCATGGTGGTTGGCAACATGATCAATTTCATGGCCACCGCACGCGCGTGGAAGGTGTTCCTGGCCTACCTGCTGTTCGGCAAGCGCATGGTCTGGGACAAGACCATGCACGACTTCCCGGATGCGGCGCAGCTGGTGCAGACCCGCAAGCAGCTCGGTGAGCTGTTGACCACCTGGCAGGCGGTGGAACCCGAACGCCTGCAGCAGGCGCTGGATCAGCAGCAGGCAGGCCGCCAGCAGCCGTTGGGCCGCATCCTGCTCACCCAGGGCTGGCTGGATGATGAAACGCTGGCCGAGGCGATCGCCTTCCAGGGCGACCTGCCACGCGCGGTGATCGACGTGGATTACCTGCGTGCCTGCCAGTTCCCGGTCAGTGCCGATGCCTGCGTGCAATGGCGGATGCTGCCGCTGCCGCCGCGTCAGGAAGGTACCCTGCGGCTGGCCGTGGCCAGCCCATTGCCCGAAGAGGCGTTGGCACTGCTGAAGCAGGAAACCCGCAGCGAGCACGTCGAACAGAGCATCGCCCGCGAAAGCGAAATCAACGCGGGCCTGCGCCTGATCGGCGGCGACCGGCAGTGGCACCTGGACAACGTGCCCTTGCTGGGTGACCTGCTGGTGGAGATGCGCCTGATCGATCACGCGCGCTTCGAGATCGCACTGGATGACTACATGCCGCAGCGCGACGGCCGCATCGGCGATTACCTGGTCAAGCAGGGCATCACCACCGAGGAGGCCGTGGCCCAGGCCATGCAGGAACAGCGCCGGCGTGCGGCCACGCTGCAGTCACCGCCTCCCGGAGCCTTGCCGGCATGAAGACCACGCTGCTGTCCACCGTCATTGCCGTGGCGTTGGCCACGGCCAGCGTATCGGTACAGGCCCAGGCCGATGCGCAGCTGCCATTGTCTGGAGCTGCCTACCGTATCGCCGAACAGGCGTTTGCCGCCTATGAGCGTGGTGACTACCGAGCGGCGTACCAGCAGTCCACTGAAGCGATCCGGCTGCGCCCGGACGTGGTGCGGCTGCGCCTGCTGCAGATCTATGCGCTGCAGAAACTCGGGCGTGGTGCAGAAGCGCAGCAGCAGGCGCGGCGTGCGCTGGACGCGGGGATGAAAGATCCGGCCTTGCCGGCGCTGGCGGCTGCCACCGCTGCACGTAGCGCGGCAACCGGAGGCGAAGGTGCGCGCACGACATCCCCATCTCGTCCGGTCGGCAGCGCCGCAGACCGCAGCAGGCAGCAGGCCTACGCGCTGGCCACCGAGGCGTACGCGGCCTATGACGCCGGGCGGATGGGAGAGGCGGCCAGCAAGGCCGAGCAGGCGTTCCGGAAGCAGCCGAAACAGGGCGCATGGGCCCTGCTATGGGTGGCAGCACTGGAGGCACAGCAACAGCCCGAACAGGCCGACGCCGCCATCGGCACCGCGCTGCAGTTGGGCGCACCGAATGCCGAGGCGCTGCGCACGCGGCGCGTGGCATTGGGTCGCCAACGCGCCCTGCTGCAGGCCCAGCAGGCCTATCAATCGCTGTCCGCAGGCGAGGATGCCGCCGCCATTGAGCATGCACACGCTGCCGTGGAACTGGCCCCCGACGTGGCTTCATACCGGCTGCTATTGATCACCGCGCAGCTGCAGGGCGATCAGCTGGCCGACGCTGAGCACAGTGCTGATCAGGCGTTGCAGGCCGACGGCCAGGATCTCAATGCACGGGTGATGCGCGGCTACCTGCGCCAGCGCCAGGGCAGCATGTTGCGGGCCAATGAAGATTTCGACGCCGCGCTTGCCACGCCGGGATCAACCGCGCAGCAGCGCAACGTGCGACTGCTGGCGGTAGATGCGGCACTGGCCGCAGGTGATCGGGTACGCGCTGCTGCACTGCTGGCACCGTTGCAGGCGGCGGTACCGCCAGCTGAAGGCGATGCACGGACACGGCAGCTTCTGCAGCAGGGCATCGAGCAACGCAGCCGGGCGATCCGCTCCAGTCGCGAGCTTCCGCGTATGAGCGCGCAGACCTATCCGGCGCCGTTCCAGCACTGCCAGTCGGGCGACACAGGCAATGTCTGCGAGTTGATGCCGGCCGACCTGCAGGGCGACGGCGGTGCCGCACAGCGTGCCTATGCTGCCTACGCGCGCGAGGACTACGCCGATGCCATCGTTGAGGCGCGGCAGGCCGTGCAACTCGCACCGGACGACGCGAACCTGCAAGCCCTGCTGACCACCACGCTGGCAGCGGGCAACCGCGCCCAGCAGGACGAAGCACGGCAGCGCCTGGATGCGGCACTGGCACAGCGTCCTGACGATGCGGAGGCGCTGATGCAGCGCGGCTACCTCAACCAGAAGGCGCACGAACCTGCGCAGGCACTGGCCGACTTCCGTGCCGCCGAGGCCACCGGCAAGGCACCGAAAAGCGTGGTGCTGGACCAGGCCTACGCCAGCGCAGCCAACGGCGATCATCCACAGGCGGTGTCACTGCTGCGTAGCGCCATCGACCGCGCCGACGTCGGTGAGCTGCCGCTGGATGAGCATCAGCGCTACAACGTGCGCAATGCCATCGCCAACTATTCACGCGAGTGGGGCGTGGTCGCCTCGGCGGGTTTCCGGGGTGCGCGCCAGGCCGCAACCAATGTCGGCGGTGCGGCGATCAGTACGCCCGGCGATTCGGTGTTCAGTACGCTGGAAGCGTTCTGGCGGCCACCAGCGTTCAATGACCAGCATGGCACGCTGGAGCTCTACGCACGCCTGCTCAACACGCTGTACGACGAGGGTGGCACCTACGAGTCGATCCGTGCGGTGGATCCGTGCACCGGCGAATCAACGCCGGATGCGCGTGCACGCGCCGAGCGCCTCAGTCATTCGCGCTCGACCACCGGCTGGCCGTCCACCATCGCCTCGTTCGGCCTGCGCTACGCGTTTGGCCAGACCGGTTTGAGCGCCGGCATCGAGCGCCGCCAGTTCCTGGGCAGTGCCACCCGCCAGGGCGAGGTCTACCCCGCATCGGCAGCGGTGCAGTGCCGCCTGCAGCTGGCCCTGAACCGGCCACTGGAAGCCAGCACGCTGGCGCGCTACCGCTTGGCCAGCGGTTCCGGTGGATGGATGTCCTACCTGACCTACGGCTATTACCACGGCACCGATCTGCGCACCGATGTGAACCAGTGGTGGATGGTCAGTGGCTATGCGCAGGGGGGATATACCTGGGACGACAACGGTGCCACCTTCACCCTCGACGCGCTCGATGCCAACGGCACGCCGGTGCGGCGGATCGGCGACGCCAACGGGCGCCTGCATCGCGAACAGTGGTTCGTTGCCGGTGAACTGCGCGCCGGGCGCAGCTTCCGTTTCGGTGCCGGGCAGACGCACTGGGTGGTCACACCCTATGTCGTGGTTGGCGCCGATTGGCTGGACCAGCGCTCGCGCGTGCGCGACATCCGTTACCCGCTGTTCCCGGCGCAGTCGTTCGCGCTCAACGATACGCAGCGCAGCTGGTCACTTGGCGCAGGGCCAGGCGTGGGCGTGCGTTACTGGTTCCGCGAGGACCACTACAACACGCCGCGTTCCTACCTGGACCTGACCGTGCAGTACCGCATCGCCATCGGCGGTGGTGATACGCAGCGTGCCAAGGGCCTGTTCGCCACCGCCATCCTCTACTACTGAGGCAGGCCCCAGCGTCGCCGCAGCGCCGCGGCCTGCGGCGTGTCCTGGGTCAGCCATGGCTCCAATGCATAGACCAGCACGTGCTGTGCGCCGCTGTCGCGTGCCCATGCCAACTGCCGCTGGATGCGTGCGGCATCGGCCGTTTCGCCCTTGAATCCGCTGCCGTCGGCGGGGCCGCCGGGCAGTTCGCGGAACAGTTCAACGATCGCATCGAAACCGATGCCGTTGGCATGGAGATGATCGAGCAGCGGTTGCAGCTGCTGCACGTTGCCGGCGCCGGCCACCCCCACGCCGTCCTGCACCATTGGCCGCAGCGCGGTCTGTGCCAACACCGCCTGCCACAGCGTGACCAGGTTGCCATCGGTCTGCAGGCGGCTGAAGTAGCAGGACATCGCGCAGTCGCCACCGCGTGCGCTGGCGGCCTGCACCAGCCCGTGCAGCCACTGTGCCAGCCACTGCTGGCGTGCCGGATCGGCCCAGTGCTACTGCTCCAGTTCGTAGGGCAGGTACCAGCCCCCGAAGGCGGGTTGCTGCGCCCAGGGCGCCTGTGCCAACCACTGGCGTGCGTGCGCCAGGCTGTCGGCCAGGAAGGCCTGCAGCGTGGCATCGTCGGCACCAATGGCCTGCCACCAGCGTTGCTGGAATGGCAGGCCGACGCGGATGCGGATGTCGTTCTCGCTGGCGGCGGTGAACAGCTGCTGCAGGCTGCTGTCCGGCAGTGACCAGTCGCCGTCGCTGCCACCGATGATGCCGGTCCACTGCAGCACCAGCTGCCGGCAGCCCAGCGTACGTGCAAGCTTCAAGGATCGCTGCCAGTCGGCCAGGCCCCACTGCAGGTGGCTGAGCCACGGCTGCAGGAACGTGCCATCGACCTGCACCGGCAACGAGCAGCCGGGCAGGGTGGCGAGCGTGCCGGCGAGCGGTGCCAGCACTGCCGCGCGCAGCAACCGGCGGCGCAACGGCGAAGACGGATCCGCGGGAAGGTCAGGCCGAACCATGCCCGCATCATCCCAGAGCACCGTGCGCGGCAGGTGAACCACCGCCCGGTAGTGCCGGCCGCTGGCCGGCATCACCTACCGCTTATTCCAACGCATAGCGCAGGGTGAACAGCACCGCCACCAGCCACACCGCCGGATGCACTTCGCGCCAGCGCCCGGTACCGGCCTTCAGTGCGGCATAGGCGATGAAGCCGAACGCCAGGCCATTGGCGATGGAGTAGGTGAACGGCATCGCCAGCGCACACAGCGCGGCCGGCACCGATTCGGTCAGGTCGCTCCAGTCCACTTCCACCAGCTCACGCAGCATCAGCCCGGCCACGAACAGCAGTGCTGGCGCAGTGGCATAGCTGGGCACCATCGCCGCCAGCGGCGAGAACAGCAGCGCGGCCAGGAACAGTGCCGATACCACCAGTGCGGTCAGGCCGGTACGGCCACCTACCTGCACGCCCGAGGCGCTTTCGGCAAACGCGGTGGTACTGCTGGTACCGAGCATCGAGCCGGCCACGATCGCCGTGCTGTCGGCCAGCAGCGCACGGCCGAAGCGCTTCTGCGCGCCCGGAAGTTTCAGCAGGCCGGCGCGGCCGACCACGCCATACAGGGTGCCGGTGGCATCGAACACTTCCACCAGCACGAACACCAGCACCACCTGCAGCAGCACCGCGATCGGCGCACCGCCGTCATGGTGCAGCAGGCCCGGCAGGTCCAGCTGCAGGAAGGTGGGTGCCAGGCTCGGCGGCAGCGAGACCAGACCCTGGTACTGCACGTCGCCCAGCGCCCAGCCGGCGCCGGTCACCGCCAGGATGCCGATCAGGATCGCGCCACGGATGCGACGCGCTTCCAGCACCGCGATCAGCAGGAAACCGGCCAGCGCCAGCAGCGGCGGCGCCGTGTTCAACGGGCCCAGCGCCACCAGCGTGTCTTCATTGCCGACGATCACGCCGGACTTCTGCAGCGCGATGATCGCCAGGAACAGGCCGATGCCGGCCACGATGGCCGAGCGCAGCGACGAAGGAATGCCCGACACCAGCCATGCACGCACACCGGTCAGCGACAGCACCAGGAACACCAGGCCGGAGATGAACACCGCTCCCAGTGCCTGCTGCCACGGCAGGCCGGCAGCGCCGACCACGGTGAAGGCGAAGAACGCGTTCAGGCCCATGCCGGGCGCCATGCCGACCGGGAAGTTGGCGGCCAGCGCCATCACCGCCGAACCCAGTGCAGCGGCCAGGCAGGTGGCCACGAACACCGCGCCCGCATCCATGCCGGTGGTGCCGAGGATCTCGGGATTGACGAAGACGATGTAGGACATCGTCAGGAAGGTGGTGACACCGGCCAGCAGCTCGGTGCGCACGGTGGTGCCGTGCTGTTGCAGCTGGAACAGGCGCTCGAACAGGGACATGGGGTCGCTCATGGGTAGATGCCGGCCGCTGGCCGGCATGCATGGTCGGTACACATTGCAAAAGGAGAAAGGCCGCGCGAGCGCGGCCTTTCCTGTTGCCTTACTTCAGCGCCTTGAAGCGCAGGCGCTTCGGCGCAGCGTCGTCGCCCATGCGGCGGCGCTTGTCTTCTTCGTACTCGCGGTAGTTGCCCTGGAAGAACTCCACGTGCGAGTCGCCTTCGAACGCCAGAATGTGGGTCGCGATGCGATCCAGGAACCAGCGGTCATGCGAAATGACGAAGGTGTTGCCCGGGAACTCCAGCAGCGCATCTTCCAGCGCACGCAGGGTTTCGATGTCCAGATCGTTGGACGGTTCGTCGAGCAGCAGCACGTTGCCACCCTGCAGCAGGGTCTTGGCCATGTGCAGGCGGCCACGCTCACCACCGGACAGCGAACCAACCATCTTCTGCTGGTCCTGGCCCTTGAAGTTGAAGCGGCCGATGTAGGCGCGCGACTGGATCTCGATGCCGTTGATGTTGAGGATGTCCAGGCCGCCAGCGATTTCCTGGAAGACGTTGTGGTTGCCTTCCAGCGCGTCGCGGCTCTGGTCCACGTAGGACAGCTTCACGGTCGGGCCGACCACGATCTCGCCGGTATCCGGCTTTTCCTGGCCGGTGATCATCTTGAACAGGGTCGACTTACCGGCACCGTTCGGGCCGATGATGCCGACGATGGCGCCGGCCGGCACCAGGAAGCTCAGGTTGTCGAACAGCAGGCGGTCGCCGAACTTCTTGGAGACGTTCTTGAACTCCATCACCGCATTGCCCAGGCGCTCGCCCGGCGGGATGAAGATTTCATTGGTCTCGTTGCGCTTCTGGTAATCGACCGACTGCAGCTCTTCCAGGCGGGCCAGACGGGCCTTGCCCTTGGTGCGGCCGCCCTTGGCGTTCTGGCGCGACCACTCCAGTTCCTTCTGGATCGCCTTCTGGCGAGCCTTTTCCTGGTTGTCTTCCTGCTTCAGGCGTTCATCCTTCTGGGTCAGCCAGTCGGTGTAGTTGCCCTTCCACGGAATGCCGCGGCCGCGGTCCAGTTCCAGGATCCACTCGGCGGCGTTGTCCAGGAAGTAGCGATCGTGGGTGACCGCCACCACGGTGCCGGTGTAGCGCGCCAGGAACTGTTCCAGCCATTCCACCGACTCGGCGTCGAGGTGGTTGGTCGGTTCGTCGAGCAGCAGCATGTCCGGCTTCTGCAGCAGCAGGCGGCACAGCGCTACGCGGCGCTTTTCACCACCGGACAGCTTGCCGACCACGGCATCCCACGGCGGCAGGCGCAGCGCATCGGCGGCCACGTCCAGCTGGTTCTCCAGGGTGTGCGCGTCGCCAGCGGCCAGGATCGCCTCCAGACGCTCCTGTTCCTTGGCCAGCGCGTCGAAGTCGGCGCCTTCCTCGGCGTAGGCCAGGTACACCGCGTCCAGCGCGGCCTGGGCCTGCAGCACTTCGCCCACGCCTTCCTCGACCGCTTCACGCACGGTCTTGGTCGGGTCCAGTTCCGGTTCCTGCGCCAGGTAGCCGACCTTGATGCCCGGCTGCGGGCGGGCTTCGCCCTCGAAATCGGTGTCCACGCCGGCCATGATCTTCAGCACGGTGGACTTGCCGGCGCCGTTCAGGCCCAGCAGGCCGATCTTCGCGCCCGGGAAGAAGGACAGCGAGATGTCCTTGATGATCTGCCGCTTGGGCGGGACCACCTTGGACACGCGGTTCATGGTGTAGATGTATTGCGAGGACATGCGGTCTCCGTAGGCGCGGCCCTGCGCCCGACCCGTCACGGGAACATCCCGTTGCGGCAGCGGGCACAGACTGAAATGGAATACCGCCAATTATAGCCGGAACCGGTTCCGGGCCGCGCCCGGGCAGGGGCGTCGGGCTGGCCGCGGCCTGAATACCCGGTCACAGTCCTGTTGCGGGAAGCGTTTCCAGCCGGAAACGGTTCAGATCGGGTGCGCAATATGGGTTCACCACCCACCCGAGCAGAGGTCTGACATGCGCATCAATCGAGTAATGGCCGGCGCCGTGGCCTCTGTGCTGGCGCTCGGCGCCGTGGCCCCGGCCTTCGCCGACAACGACCACCGCCGCGACCATGATCGCCGCGAGTGGCGCGAGGACCGCCGCGAGTGGCGCCAGGATCGCCGTGACTGGGAGCGCGACCGCCGCGAGGCCCGGCGCGACTACCGCCAGGATCGCCGCGAGTGGCACCGCGACCATGACCGCTACTACCGCCCGGCACCGCCGCGTGTGGTGTACCGTCCGGCCTATGGCCCGGGCTACGGCTGGAAGGTCGGCCATCGCTACCGCGACTACTACCGTGGCCCGATCTATGTGGTGAACGACTACCCGCGCTATCACCTGCGTCGCCCGCCGTATGGCCACCACTGGATCCGCGATGACCGCGGCAACATGCTGCTGGTGGCCATCGCCACCGGTGTGATCGCCCAGTACGTGCTCAGCAGCCGCTGAGTCCGCAGCCACCTCCACGCATGGCGTGGATCTACCGGTACGCCGGTACAGCGCACTCGAAACCATACGGGGCCGGATTCCTTCGGGGATGCCGGCCTCGTCCGTTTCGGCCCCGGCAGGCCCGGTGCAGGGCTACAATCGGGGGCTGAGCCGTACCCCTTTTCCCTGCCTGCTGGAGTACCCGATGTTCCCGCGTGACGTCCGCATCGAATCCTACGATCCCGAACTGGCCAAGGCCATCGCCGCTGAAACCCAGCGCCAGGAAGACCACGTCGAGCTGATCGCCAGCGAGAACTACACCAGCCCGGCGGTGATGGAAGCCCAGGGCAGCCAGCTGACCAACAAGTACGCCGAAGGCTACCCGGGCAAGCGCTACTACGGTGGTTGCGAGTACGTGGACATCGCCGAGCAGCTGGCGATCGACCGCCTGAAGCAGCTGTTCGGCGCCGACTACGCCAACGTGCAGCCGCACAGCGGCTCGCAGGCCAACCAGGCCGTGTACTTCGCCCTGCTGCAGCCGGGTGACACCATCCTCGGCATGAGCCTGGCCCACGGCGGCCACCTCACCCACGGTGCCAAGGTCAACGCCTCGGGCAAGCTGTTCAACGCCGTGCAGTACGGTGTGAACGACCAGGGCCTGATCGATTACGACGAAGTCGAGCGCCTGGCCCTGGAGCACAAGCCGAAGATGGTCGTGGCCGGCTTCTCGGCCTACTCGCAGGTGATCGACTGGGCGCGCTTCCGCGCCATCGCCGACAAGGTCGGTGCCTACCTGTTCGTCGACATGGCCCACGTCGCCGGCCTGGTTGCTGCTGGCGTCTATCCCAGCCCGCTGGAACACGCGCACGTGGTCACCTCGACCACCCACAAGACCCTGCGCGGCCCGCGTGGCGGCATCATCGTCGCCAAGGGCGCCGACGAAGACCTGGTCAAGAAGCTGCAGTCGATCGTGTTCCCGGGCATCCAGGGCGGTCCGCTGATGCACGTCATCGCCGGCAAGGCCGTGGCCTTCAAGGAAGCGCTGGAACCGGGCTTCAAGGCCTACCAGCAGCAGGTGGTGAAGAACGCCCAGGCGATGGCCAACACGCTGATCGCGCGCGGCTACAAGATCGTCTCCGGCGGCACCCAGAACCACCTGATGCTGGTCGACATGATCGGCAAGGACGTGTCCGGCAAGGACGCGGAAGCCGCGCTGGGCAAGGCCCACATCACCGTCAACAAGAACTCGGTGCCGAACGATCCGCGTTCGCCGTTCGTGACCTCGGGCCTGCGCCTGGGTACTCCGGCGGTGACCACCCGTGGTTACGTCGAACAGGACTGCGTGGATCTGGCCAACTGGATCGCCGACGTGCTCGACGCACCGAACGATGACGCCGTCATCTCCCGCGTGCGCGACGCCGTCAGCGCGCAGTGCCGCAAGTACCCGGTCTACGGCTGATCGCAGCAGGGGTCAGAGCCCTTTCCTGACGGAAAGGGATCCGACCCCGAAGCCCGGATCGAAGCAGGGGTCGGATCCCTTCCCGCAGGGAAGGGCTCTGACCCCGGTATCGGAGCAACCGCGCATGGATGAGCGCCACCTCAAGTACCTGTACACCGCGCTGGCGGTGCTGTTCGGCCTGCCCAGCCTGGCGATGGGCGGCGCGGCGGCGACGATGCTGCTGCTGATGGGGCTGGGCCAGTTCGGCCATGGCACGCTGGCCTCGGTGACGGTGATGCCGCTGTGGGGCCTGGCCGGCATTGCCGGCTGCCTGGCCTGGTTGTGGCTGAGCGCGGGTTTTCTGTTGCAGGGGCGTGCCGGGCTGCACGTGCACCGCCTCTGGTGGTGGATGCTGCTGGCGGGCGGTCTCGCCGCCTTGCCCCCGCTGGGGCTGGCGCTGTGGTGGGGCATTGCCGTGCACGCCGAGGGCATCAGCCTGTTGCTGCTGGGCCCATCGATGCTGGTGCCGGCTGCGATGCTGGTGTGGATCAAACGCCGCGCATGACGCGGCCCATGGAAGGAAACCGAACGCATGGATGAGCGTCTGCACAAACGCTGGATGGCCATTGCCGACCTGTTGGTGGGCCTGCCCACGGTGGCCGCCGGAGGCACGGGTGCCGTGCTGGGTCTGATGGTCGTATGGGATGGCAAGTACCTGACCGGTGACGAGTACAGGATCCTGCTGCTGTGGTCGTCGGCCGGGATCATCGGCCTGCTGTCGTGGTTGTGGCTGAGCGGCCTGTTCCTGTGGCGCGGTGTCAGCGGCCTGCGCCAATCGCCGGTTGTCGCCTGGGTCGGCCTGGCGCTGGGGACCCTGGCCGCGCTGGGCGTGGTTGGCGCCACGCTGTACTTCACCTTCAAGCATGGGGAGATCTCGACCCTGGCCTTCCTCGGGTTCGGCCCGCCGCTGCTGGTGATGGCAGGGCATCTGGCGTGGCTGCGTTGGGCGCGCGCGGCCTCGGCGCCGCCGGCACCCGGTTGAACGCGCAGCCGTGACCGCGCTGGCGGCTCTGTTCGGCCGAAATGCAGGCACTTCCGCGCAGACAGCATTTGCTGCGGGGGCCTTTCTCAGGTACCTTTGCGACGCTGCCATGACCGTGGCAATAGGTACTTTCCTGAGCCAGGCGTTCCATGCACTGCCCCTTCTGCCAACATGCCGATACCCGGGTCATCGACTCGCGCGTCTCCGAAGACGGCGCGACGATCCGTCGTCGGCGTGAATGCGAAGCCTGTGGCGAGCGCTTCAGCACCATGGAAACGGTGGAGTTGAAACTGCCCGCCATCGTCAAGAGCGATGGCACCCGTGAAGCATTCGACCAGCGCAAGGTCCGCGCTGGCTTCGACCGCGCGCTGCAGAAGCGTGCGGTGGCCGAAGACAAGATCGAAGCGGCGGTACGCGCCGTGGTCCACCAGCTGCGCATCAGCGGCGAGCGCGAAGTGCCCTCGATCAAGGTCGGCGAGTTCGTCATGAACGAACTGCGCAAGCTCGACCATGTCGGCTACGTACGCTTCGCGTCGGTCTATCGCAGCTTCGAGGACGTGGCCGATTTCCGCGAGGAGATCGAGAAGCTTGAGCGCGACCTGCCCTCCAGTACCGAACAGCTGCAGTTGCTGGGCGACGTGATCGCCCTGACCAAGAAGAAGAAGGGCTGACGCCCCGGTAGATGCCAACCTTGGTTGGCACAGATATCTGCTTCGGTGGGTGCCAACCTTGGTTGGCACAGTGGCGCCCATCCACGCATGGCGTGGATCTACACCGCCACCAACGGCGCTACCATGGCCGCATGACCACCCCGTTCTCCGTTCTCGACCACCTGCACATGGCCAACGCACTGCGTCTGGCCGAGCGTGCCGCCTACACCACCCGCCCCAACCCGATGGTCGGCTGCGTGATCGCCCACGGCGAACGCGTGGTCGGGCAGGGCTGGCACCAGCGTGCCGGTGGACCGCACGCCGAAGTGTTCGCGCTGCGCGAGGCAGGAAGCGAGGCGCGCGGTGCCACCGCCTACGTCACCCTGGAGCCTTGTGCGCACTACGGGCGCACACCGCCGTGTGCGCTGGCCTTGATCGAAGCGGGTGTGTCGCGCGTCGTTGCCGCGATGCGCGATCCGTTCCCGAAGGTCGATGGTGGTGGCTTCGATCTGCTGCGCAATGCGGGCATCGAAGTCGCTGAAGGGCTGATGGCGACGCAGGCACGTGAGCTCAACAAGGGCTTCCTGTCGCGTGTGGAGCGCAACCGGCCGTGGCTGCGGGTGAAGCTGGCGGCCAGCCTCGACGGTCGCACCGCGATGGCCGATGGTAGCTCCAAGTGGATCACCGGCCCGGCCGCGCGCGAAGACGTGCAGCACTGGCGCGCGCGCGCCGGCGCGATCCTGACCGGCGCCGAAACCGTGCTGGCCGACGACCCGATGCTGACCGTGCGCCTGGCTGATGCCGAGGTGATGCCGCCACTGCGCGTAGTGCTGGATTCGCGCCTGCGCTCACTGGAGTGCAGCCGCGTGCGCGAGGGCGGGGCACCGACGCTGTACCTGCACGATGCTGCAGTGAGTGCACCGGATGCGGCCGATGCCGAATTCGCCAGCGTGCCCAGTGTTGACGGCCGTCTCGATCTTGGCGCGGTGCTGGCACTGCTGGCCGAACGCGGCATCAACGAAGTGCATACCGAAGCCGGCGCGACGCTGGCCGGTGCCTTGCTGCACGGCGGCTGGGTGGACGAACTGCTGCTGTATCAGGCGCCCACGCTGCTGGGCGATACCGGTCGCCCGCTGCTGGCCGGCCTCGGCATCGATGCCATGGACCAGCAGCGCCGCCTGCGTGTGGTGGACCAGCGTCAGGTCGGTGAGGACATCAGGCTGCTGCTGCGCCCGTGAGGGAATGACGCGAAGCAGGGGCGATGCCCTTGTCGTCAGGCTTCCTCGTCGTCTTCTTCGCCGACGGGGCACTGGCCCTTCCATTGCTGCTTCCACAGTGCATGCAGGTTGCGGCAGTACGCGCCCAGTGCCTCGCCCGGCAGGTTCTTCGCCTTCAATCGCAACTGGTGACGGGTAAACCCGTCGTCGTACTCATGCGGCAATACCAGCACTGCGCACTGATCGTGGTACATCAGGAACGCGTGGCAGTCGTCGTCTTCGCTCATCCACGCATCCAGCTGCCTGTCGCTCAGCAGGGTTGACTCGAAGGCAACCGCTGGGATGACCGAGAAGGTCGTAATCCTGGACTTGGGAACTTTGGCTTGCCCGCACGCCACCAGCGCCAGCAGCGTCAGCAACATGACCATGGTCGACGTCGTGCGGTGTTTCATGCGGTTGCCCCGATGGAAGAGGGCAACAGCATTGACCATGCAGGCCACGCAGGGCCATGCAACGGTTCTGAAAGTGCGGCCGCCCTCGTCGTCGGCGACAATGAGCCGAGCGTGGGCTCGGCTCTACACGCGGCTCACGCGCACTCGTCGGTCCACATCATCTCGGCGATCGGGCGCAGTGCCTTGCACTCCTGCGTCATCTCATCGGCCGACTGTACCTGGGCCTTGGCCTTCAGCTCCTCGGCCATGGCGTCCACGCCGCTGATCTGGTCCGGTGCGATCTTCGCCACGCAGGCACGATGCTGCTGCAGCAGCAGGTCGCAGCCCGGTACGCCGGTCACCTTCGGCGCGTTGGCCGCCTGCGCATCCTGCATCCAGTCCTCGAACGGTGCCAGCGCACCGGCCACGGTGCCCACCAGGTCATCGAAATTGCCGCTGTACCAGTAGCCGTTGTCCTTGGCCGGGTACAGGGTGAAGGTGCCGCTGACCGGCACGCGCGCGCCACTCTGCAGCGCCTGGGTGTAGGCATCGGTGAACTGCTTGCGCGAGGCCGGGCTGGCATCGGATGCGAGGCTGGCGGCGAACAGCGGGCGCACCTTGCCCAGGTCGGGCAGCTGGCAGCTGTAGGTGATCCGCGCCAGCTTCTGGTCTTCAACGTATTCGTTGTCTTCGATCACGCTCTTGGTCGCGCGGCACTTCGAATCACGCAGCGCTTTGGCATACAGCGCTTCGGTGGCTGCAGCGTCTACCTTGGCGCCGGTGCTGGCCAGTACGGTCTGCCAGGGTTCGGCCAGTGCCTTGGCCAGCGCACCCGGGTTCGGGGTCACAGCGTCCTGGCCTTCAAATGCCGGTTTCAGTGCGTCGTTGAGCGCGCGCGTGGCGGTCGCGTCGTCTTCCAGCAGGGTGCGTGCATACAGGTCGAACGCCTGTTCGGGCGACAGCGTGGCCGGGGCGGCCGTGGCGATCAGCGGGGCGCACAGCAGCATGCTGGCCAGCAGAGTACGGGTGGGGGTCTTCATGACGGTGTTTTCCTGTTCCAGAGGCGCGCAAGCCTAGCGCATCTGCGTGGACTTTCGATGGCGCGATGGGGTCACGAGGTCGTGTATGCCGGCCAAAAAAACGGGCCCCTTGCGGGGCCCGTTCGATCGCACGACGAGGAGCGATCGCTGGATCAGAAGCTGGCGCGGACGCCGGCCGAGTACTGGGTGACGTCGCGGTAGCCGGAGATCTCGCCCACCAGCCCCCAGGTCCTGGTGAAGTTGATCTGGCCACCGATGGTGCCGACCCAGGTGCCCTTGTAGTTGTTGCCGCCGTCCATGTAACCGGCCTTGGCCCAGGCTTCGGTCATGCGCGACGGCTTGCCGCGGATGCCCATGGTGGCGCGGGCCAGGTTGGTGTGGTCCTTGTAGCGGTCGCTGTAGCCGTCATAACGATCGGTCAGCTCAGCGTTCTGGCGCACCCAGGCGATGTCGGCGGTGAAGTCGACGCGGTCGGTCCACGGCATGTGGTAGCCGATGCCCAGCTCCGGCTGATTCAGTTCAACCTTCAGCGAACCGTCGCTGTAGTGATAGGTCTTGCTGGTGCGCGACCAGCCACCGAACACGTAGACCTGTTCGGCGATGGCCACAGAGCCACGCAGGTAGCCGCCGTCGACCTTCGGGTCGTCCAGTGCGTTGTCGTCAACTTTGACCTGCGTCCAACCGCCTTCAACGTAGGTGTAGCTCAGGGCGTCGGCCGAAGCCGAGAGCGGGGCGGTGGCCAGCAGGGCGGCCACGATCAGCATCTTGCGCATGGGAATTCCTGTGAATTTCAGTCCTTTGGCGGGCCTGCCCAGCGGGCTGCCCGTGGCGACCTCATGTCGTCCGGGGCAGAATTTTAATGAAAGTTTTACAAATTGCGAGCGACGGCCGTCACAGCTGTGGCATCCGACCCCGTTCAGCACGGGCTGGTACACTAGCCACGCCGGTTCGCCGGTACACAAACGTCTTCAGGGCGGGGTGCAATTCCCCACCGGCGGTAGGTGCGCAAGCACGAGCCCGCGAGCGCCCCGGCCCACGGCCGGGGGTCAGCAGATCCGGTCCAATGCCGGAGCCGACGGTCATAGTCCGGATGAAAGAAGACGGTGCCACAGGGCTCATGCCCTGCGTGCGCCTGTTTGCCTTGCGGCGTTTTTCGCTCACTTTTCGCGGAGAACGTTACTTGTTTACTGGAATCATCGAAGGCGTCGGCCGTCTGGCCGCACGCGAATCCATCGGCGGCGATGTCCGCTTCACCTTCAATGTCGGGAATCTGCCGTTCGACAACGTGCAGATGGGCGAGAGCATTGCCATCAACGGCGTCTGCCTCACCGTCATCGCATTCGACGCCAGCAGCTTCCAGGCCGATGCCTCCACCGAGACCCTGGGCCTGACCACGCTGGGCCAGCTGGGCGAGGGTGCGGTCATCAACCTGGAGCGCGCGATGCGCCCGACCGACCGCCTCGGCGGCCATCTGGTCAGCGGCCACGTCGACGGCCTCGGCCAGGTGCTGTCCATCCACGAAGACGCGCGTGCCCAGCGTTGGCGTTTCGCCGCGCCGGCCTCGCTGCGCCGCTACATCGCCAAGAAGGGCTCGATCTGCGTGGACGGCGTCAGCCTCACCGTCAACGAAGTGGACGATGAAGGTTTTGAAGTCGCCCTGATCCCGCACACGGTGGCCAACACCGCTTTCTCCGCCGCAGGCGTGGGCAGCGCGGTCAATCTTGAAATCGACCTGGTCGCCCGTTACGTGGAGCGCCTGATCAGTGTGCCGGCCAACGGTCAGCACCCGCATGGAGATGCAGCATGAATTTCGCCCCGATTCCGGAAATCCTGGAAGACATCCGCCTGGGCCGCATGGTCGTCATCGTCGATGACGAAGACCGCGAGAACGAAGGCGACCTGATCATGGCCGCCGAGCTGGTCAAGGCCAGCGACATCAACTTCATGGTCACCCATGGCCGTGGCCTGGTGTGCCTGCCGCTGAACCGTACCCGCGCCGCCGATCTTGGCCTGGCGCCGATGGTGCAGGCCAACACCGCGCAGTTCCAGACCAACTTCACGGTCAGCATCGAGGCCGCCGAGGGCGTCACCACCGGCATCTCGGCGCATGACCGCGCCCACACCATCCGCACCGCGGTGAAGCCCAACGCCAAGCCGTCGGACCTGCACCAGCCGGGCCATATCTTCCCGCTGATCGCCCAGCCGGGCGGCGTGCTGACCCGCGCCGGCCACACCGAGGCGGCCGTGGACATGGCCATGCTGGCCGGGCTGGAACCGGCCGGCGTGCTGGTGGAGATCCTGAACCCGGATGGCAGCATGGCACGCCGCCCGGAACTGGAAGTGTTCGCCCGCGAGCACGGTCTGAAGATGGGCTCCATCGCCGACCTGATCGCCTACCGCCTGGCCACCGAAAAGACCGTCGAGCGTGTGGACGAGCGCGAGATTGAGACCGAGTTCGGCCCGTTCAAGCTGGTCACCTACCGCGATCGCATCGCCCACGACGTGCATTTCGCCCTGGTGCGCGGCACCCCGGATGCGGACACCCCGACCCTGGTGCGCGTGCAGGTGGAAAACCCGCTGGCCGACCTGCTGCACTGGCGCCGCGATGACTTCGGCGTGGCTGCCACCGATGCCCTGCGCGCGATCGATGCCGAAGGCGCCGGCGTGATGGTGGTGCTGTCGGCCCCGCGCGACGGCGAGGCCCTGCTGGCCCGCCTGCGGCAGCAGCCTGCGCCGGTGGTACCGGGCAAGGACAAGGACGTGAGCCAGTGGCGCCGCAATGGTGCTGGCGCACAGATCCTGTCCGACCTGGGCCTGGGCAAGCTGCGCGTACTGGGCACCCCGCGCCGCCAGATCGGC
>NZ_JAOECR010000031.1:0-56077 GCF_029836955.1 Stenotrophomonas sp. GD04054
ATGGAGACCGCGTATTCATACTGGACGACAGGTAATAAAAAAGCCCGCTTGCAGCGAACTGCCAGCGGGCTCTGCTCCCTCCCCCACGTCGGGATGCAGGTCCATCGTGCGGGCTGCGAAAGCACTTTGCACGCTGCACTGCAAAACAAAACCGGCGGGTTTGGGTGACCCCTGCGGGAAAAGCCATTCCACGAAGGTAGAACCCCCCGTACGGATGAGGATGGCCGATAATCAGAATTCCCCCCAGCAACACGTGTCGTCATGTCTGTTGATCGCATCGCCAACGCGCGTCTTCGTGACCGCGTGGTCTCCGCAGAGGCCGCAGCCGCGCTGATCCAGCCCGGTGAAACCGTGGCCATGAGCGGCTTTACCGGCTCCGGGTATCCCAAGGCCGTTCCCGTCGAACTGGCCCGCCGCATCGAAGCGGTGCATGCCCAGGGCCAGCCCTTCCAGATCAGCCTGATGACTGGCGCCTCCACCGCGCCGGAACTCGATGGCGCGCTGGCCAAGGCCGATGGCATCGCCATGCGCATGCCGTTCCAGAGCGACCCGGATGCGCGCAACCGCATCAACGAGGGCAAGCTGGATTACATCGACATCCACCTCAGCCACGTGGCCCAGCACGTGTGGTTCGGTTTCTATGGCGAGATCGATACCGCCGTGATCGAAGTCTCGGCCATCCGCGAGGATGGCTCGCTGGTGCCCTCCACCTCGGTCGGCAACAACAAGACCTGGCTGGACCTGGCGAAGAAGGTGATCGTCGAGGTCAACGAGTGGCAGCCGGCCGGCGTCGACGGCATGCATGACATCTACTACGGCACCGCGCTGCCGCCGCACCGCAAGCCGATTCCGCTGGTGAACGCCAACGACCGCATCGGCGACACCGCGCTGCGCTGCGACCCGGACAAGATCGTGGCCGTGGTGCGCACCAACGGCCCGGACCGCAACAGCCCGTTCAGCCCGATTGATGCAACCAGCGAGCAGATCGCTTCGCACCTGATCGAGTTCCTCAAGCACGAAGTGAAGAAGGGGCGCCTGCCGCCGAACCTGCTGCCGCTGCAGTCAGGCGTGGGCAATATTCCGAACGCGGTGCTGGCCGGCCTGGCCAAGAGTGGTTTCCGCGACCTGGCCGCGTTCACCGAAGTGATCCAGGACGGCATGCTCGACCTGCTGCGCGACGGCGTGCTGAGCTATGCCTCGTGCACCGGCTTCGCGCTGAGCCCGCAGGCCAACGAGACGTTCAAGGAGAACATCGATTTCTACCGCGAGCGCATCATCATGCGCACGCAGGAAATCTCCAACCATCCGGAACTGGTGCGCCGCCTCGGCTGCATCGGCATGAACGGCATGATCGAGGTGGACATCTACGGCAACGTCAATTCGACGCACGTGATGGGCACGCGGATCATGAACGGCATCGGCGGTTCCGGTGACTTTGCCCGCAACGGTTTCCTGTCGGCGTTCCTGAGCCCGTCCACCGCGAAGAACGGCACCATCTCGGCGATCGTGCCGATGGCCAGCCACGTGGACCACACCGAACACGACGTGTCGGTGATCGTCACCGAACAGGGCTTGGCCGACCTGCGTGGCCTGACCCCGCGCAAGCGTGCGCAGGTGCTGATCGACAACTGCGCGCACCCGGATTTCCGCCCGCAGCTGCAGGACTACTTCGACCGCGCCAGCCGCGAGAGCTACGGCAAGCACACCCCGCACCTGCTGCCGGAAGCGCTGTCGTGGCACCAGCGCTGGCTGGATACCGGCACGATGAAGGGCTGAGACCCGCTTTTGTAGAGTCGAGCCATGCTCGACTGCTTTTCTCGGCAGCCGAGCATGGCTCGGCTCTACAGAGGGCAGCGCCATGACCCCAGGCACGGACATCGGGTAGAGCCGGCCGCTGGCCGGCTCCCCAGAACAGCCGGCCAGCGGCCGGCTCTACCTTCACGCGGTGCGCAGCGCCGCCAGCGATTCGGCCTGCAGCCGCTCGTAGATTTCGAACTCGTCATTCACCGCCACGCCCAGCGCCTGCTCGAAGGCCTCGCGGTTGGCGTGTGCGGCATACGCACGCTGTTCTTCACCGCCCAGGTTCGACTGGAAGATGCCCGCGGCGCTGACCGGCAGGAAATCCTCGTAGACGATCGGGTCGGCCGTGGCCAGGCCCGCGGCCACCAGTACTTCAGCCGGCAGATCGGCCACGCGCTCCGGCGCGGCGCGGCCGGCATCGGTCAGCTGGTAGCGGTAATAGCCCAGGCCTTCCTGGCGCAGCGTGTCATGGTCATCCGGGAAGCTGGCGAACACCGCCTGCAGGCGCTGGCCGTAGTCGCCGCCGGTGCTGCCTTCGCCACCGGCATCGCGTGCCTGCGACAGCAGCTGGTCGTAGAGCGCGCGGCCCTTCGGGGTCAGCGCAAGGCCACGCTGTTCGATCTCGCCGAAGCGCGCGGTGTGGGTGCCGGCATCACCACCCTCACTGTGCGGGAACTGCACGGCTTCTTCCAGTGCCTTGAAGCTGGTCTGCCGCAGCAGGATCGGGCAGGCACGGCGCGGCGGGCCTTCGATCACCGCCTTGGCCGCCATGCCATGCTCGATCATCGCCGCCTGCGCCGCGTCGATATCCAGCGTGCGCGGGGTCAGGTGGTTGATGTGCGGGCCACGGAAACTGACCACGTCGGCCACCAGCCGATGCGCGTTGTGCAGCGCGTGGTAGGTCGGCAGATCGACGGTGGCATCGCCGTGCCAGCGGAAGGTTTCCAGTGCTTCATCGACGAAGCGCTCGGCATCGGCCTGCGACAGCCCGCCGTCACGCTCGGCCTGCTCGATCAGCGCCAGCGCGCCCTCGGTGAAGATGCGGCGACGTGCAAGGATCTTTGCCGATTCGGCACGCAGCGCTTCGTCTTCGATCAGCTCCAGGCGCAGCAGCGAGGTGAACACGCGGAACGGGTTCTGCGCCAGCGCGGCGCCGGTGAGCGGGCGGAACGCGGTTGAGTGCACCGGCACGCCAGCCACCGACAGGTCGTAGTAGCCCACCGGGTACATGCCCATCACCGCGAACAGGCGGCGCAGCGTGGCCAGTTCCTGCACGGTGCCGACCCGGATCGCGCCGTGGCGCTCTTCATCCAGGCGCGCGCGCTCGTCGTTGCGCTGCAGCTGCGCGGCCAGCGCAGGGTCTTGGTCAAGCACCTGCGCGTTGATCCGCTCCACCAGTTCCACCAGCGTGCCGTACAGCGGCACTTCGGTGCGGTACATGCGGGACATGGCCTGCGCGAACAGGCGGCGGATCACATCAGGCGAAACGAAAGAGGCGCTCATCAGTCACTCGATTACGGGAACGGGGAACAGCTCGAACCCGTATTGTCGCCGGAGCGCGGGGCCGCGGCGATATGCAGAGCAACATGAAGGAAATCGGTAGTGCCGGCCGCTGGCCGGCAACCTCGGGATGCCTGGAAGGGTGCAGTTGCCGGCCAGCGGCCGGCACTACCGCTTGAGCTGGCGCCTCAGGGTGGCATCCAGGGTGATCGGCCGGTCCCAGTGCTGGTAGCTGGCCACGATGGCGTGGCGCAGCGCGCGGTAGTGCAGGTTGTCCGGCTTGGTCGGCATGCGCTTCACCCCCGCCTCCCAGCCGCCCTCCGGGTCCTGGCTGAAGGCGCGCACGCTGTCGCGGCAGGTCTGGCCGCTGGCCTTGGCCCAGAAGCAGGCGAAGTAGATATCCCCGGCCTGCCAGCCATGGGTGGTGAACAGCGCGCTGATGTAGCCGCGCGGTACGCCGGCATAGCGCGACACCTCGTCGAGGAAGGCGTCGGGGTAGCGTTCGGCGTAGTGGTTGATGTCCTGCAGTTGGGCATCGACCCAACGGTCACCGGTTTCCACCGTGTAGGCCGCCGAACGCTCGGCGGTCTGCTGGGCCAGCACGGTGGCCGGCACCAGCAGCAAGGACAACAACAGTGCGCGCAGTCGGACGTTCATGCCCCGATTCTGCCGCAGCCGCCGGGTCCTGTCAGGCCGCCGCCGAGGCCTTGGCCTCGATCGCCGCCAGTGCGGCCGGCCAATCGTGGGCAGTGTCGGCGGTGACCATGCGCGGTTCGTCGTCGGCCACGCCGTGCTGGGTCTCGTGGGCCCAGGTCACTGCGTACGGCGTATGCACGCCCCAGCCGCCCAGGGTCACCACCGGCTCGATGTCCGAGCGCAGCGAGTTGCCGACCATCACGAAGCGCTGCATCGGCAGGTCGAATTCGGCCAGCACGCGGGCGTAGGTTTCCGGGTCCTTCTCGGAGACGATCTCGATGCGCGGGAACAGCTCGGCCAGGTTGGCGACCTTGATCTTCGCTTCCTGGTGGAACAGGTCGCCCTTGGTGATCAGCACCACCGGGTAGTGCTCGGCGATGGCCGCCACCGCTTCGCGCACACCGTCGATCAGTTCGACCGGGTGGCGCAGGGTGTCGTGGCCGATGTCCAGGATGCGCTGGATGTCCTTGGCCTCGATGCGCTGGCCGGTGATGTCGATGGCCGCTTCGATCATCGACAGCGTCATGCTCTTCACGCCGTAACCGAAGGTGCCCAGGTGGCGCTGCTGCACTTCCAGCAGGTGGCGCGCGGTCTGCGTGTCATGCACGTCGACGTAGCGCGACAGCAGGTCAAGATAATCCTGCTCGGCCTTGCGGTAGTAGTCCTCGCTCTTCCACAGCGTATCGTCACCGTCAAAACCGACCAGGCCGATGGCGCGCGACGGCGCAGGCGTGGGGGTGTTCATCGCACAAGGATACAGGGGTGCTGGTGACGATAAAAACCCGGGCGGCCGCAGCCGCCCGGGTCCTCATGCACCGGTCTTCCCGAATCAGGCGTGGATCAGCGGCCCTGCGCCGCGCCGGCACCTGTACCGGCCTGCTGGGCGGCCACGTAGGCCTTGTACTCATCGGCGCTCAGCTCGCCGTCCTTGTTGGTATCGGCCTGGTCGAACACCTGGGCCAGGCCAGCGTTCACCTGCGCCTCGGTCTTGCTGATGGTGCCGTTGCCATCGGTATCGATGCTGGCCCAGGTCTGGCCACCGCCATTGGCCTGTGCCGAAGCCGCTGCGGCCGCGTTGGTCGCCTGGTCAGCCGCCTGCCCTGCCTGTGCCGCCGACTGCTGCGCCTGCGCGGCCTCGTTCTGTGCCTGCGCGGCCTGCTGCTTGGCCGACTGGGCCATCGCCGGAATGGCCAGCACGCTGCCGGCGGCGACGATCAGGGCGATCAGGGGCTTGCGGTTGCGAATAGTCATCAGGGGTGTCTCCTACCAATTGGGTGGTGTTGCGCGGCGTGTTGTCTCCGCACGGCACCTACCCTGCCACCGCCTTTCTGAATCGATTTTGCCCCGCGACCGGCGTCAACACGCACGATTAACCACTCGCCTACGCGCATGCTTTAGCGCGGTGGTTAGCATGAAGTGAGTGGCTCATAAGCTGCGCATTCAGCGCTGCCTGATTTAACCGGCAGCGAACGAAAAACCTGCGTCAGTCGACGTTCTGAGCCGATGACCGCGAACTGAACACCACCCAGCCGAGGGCAACACCAGCGAGCGCGCCGGCGATTTCCAGCACCACGCGGCTGCCGAGTTCGTTCGGATCGTGGATGGTGGCGAGGAAAAGACGCGCATACAGCGGCGACTCCAGACGCACGATGCCCATGTAGAACAGCTTCCAGGCATCGATGCCGGCGGAGATGATCACGGCGATGACGCAGGACCAGCCGATCGCGTGGCCGACCGTCCAGTGCAGGAGCCGGCACAGCTGCGACCACAGGAAGTACACCAGCAGCCCGACCAGCAGGGCGATGGCGCCCGCTTCGAGGGTACCGAGCAGGCCGAAGTGCAGGGGAAGGTTCATCGGGTGGGCAGGGATGAAGAGGCGGCCAGTGTAAGGGATCTGCCTCGGACCCAATCCGTTAGCCCCGGTAGATCCACGCCATGCGTGGATGAATCCCCATCGAAATCGAATACTCCGATGATTGAACGAAAGGCGTCCACGCATGGCGTGGATCTACCGTGTCGACCAAGGTCGACACCTACCAACAGCAGCGACCCTCTGCCGATATCCCTACCGCACCGGGACGTCGTACGCGGTGCCGGGATCCGGCTCGGGTTGCAGGGTGTAGTGCCACCACTCCTGCGGATAGTTGACGAAACCACGGCGTGCCATCGCCTGCACCAGCTGCTTGCGGTTCGCCTGTTGTGCATCGCTCAATCCGCTTGTCTGCGTGTGCGCACGAGGGCCGAAGAAATCGAAATCCGTCCCCATGTCCAGCGGCGTGCAGGTACCGCTGCGGCAATCGAGCAGACCGAGGTCGACGGTGGCACCGCGGCTATGGCCGGAGCGCTCGGCGATGTAGCCGTCGACCAGCAGCCGTGGCTTGTCCAGATCCGGGTACTGCAAAGCCTTGCGCGAGCGCTCGCGCGGATCGTTCACCCAGGCCATGAAGGCCTGCACCGAACGCACCGGCCGGTAGCAGTCGTAGAGGCGCAGGCCAAAGCCATCCGCGCGCAGGTCCTGTTCCACCTGTGCCAGTGCCTTCGCCACCGGCGCCAGCAGGTAACAGGACGGCGCCTCGTAACCCGGCACGCGCGCGCCGGTGAAGTTGTTCGCGCCGGCGTAGCGGATGTCCATCTCGATGCCTGGCGACAACGTGCGGACCTCCACTAATCCGGCGCTGGCGGCATCAGTGGCCGGCGAAACACGCGGCGGCTCAGCGGCGCTGGCGCTCGCTGCCAGGGCAGTCGCCAGTACGAGTGAAATGCAGGTCCTGGAAGTCATAGCTGAAGTCGATGTCCGGATCGATGGCACGCAGGTCCAGTGTGGGCGGCGCACCGTCACCGGGCTGCAGCCAGGCCTGTGCATCTTCGCCCAGCGTATCCCAGCGCAGCAGCCAACGCCCCTGCAACTGCAGCACCGTGGCCTGCAGCCGGGGCGACTTGTCCACGCTGAAGCGCAGGCCGTCCGCGCCCGGGCACAGTGAGGCCGGGCCCAGCCACGAATCAGTGTAGCGGCCTTGCCAGCGCTGCAGATCGGAAGCCGACGCCTGCTGCGCATCTGACGTCGGCGGCCGCTGATGCCCGGTTGCCGCACGAGCGGCCTGGTCCGCCTTCAGTTCGGCAAGGTACTCCATCGCAGGCCGCGCATCGTCCGCTGCGGTGAAGCGCTTCAGCGCGGCCTGCATCAACGCGGTACGCGCATCCTCGCCTTCGCCATTGATCAGCATCACCACACCCACCTTGCGGTCGGGCAGCAGCGCCAGCGACGAGTACATCCCTGACAGCGTGCCGGTGTGTGCCACCTTCCACTGCCCATCCATGTCAGAAACGCGCCAGCCATAGCCGTAGCCGTAAAAATGCGCGTTGTCCCAGCGCCGCTGGCGCTCACCCAGCGGCATCGGCATGTGTAATGTCCACAACGTGCGGCGCTGTTCACTGTCCAACCAGGCCGGCACCACGGCAGGATCCAGCAGTACCTGCATCCAGCGCGTCATGTCACGCAGCGAACAGCGGATGCCTCCGGCAGCCATGGACGGCAGGTCCGGGCTGATGGCACCGTCAGCGTTCACCACCTCATTGCGATCACCACGCCAGGCATGTGGCTGCGCGACGTTGCCTACGCGCTTCACCGACCAGGCCCCCACCTGGCAGCGCGTCATCCCGAGTGGTTCAAACACCTGCTCGCGCATCAACTGGTCGTACGATTTGCCACCCGCCGCAGCGGCCACTTCGCCGGCCACCACGTACATCAGGTTGTCGTAGGCATAGTGGCTGCGGAAGCTGCTGACCGGCTTCAAGTGCGCCAGTCCGGCAATGATGTCGGCGCGGGTGAACGAGTTCGGTTCCGGCCACAGCATCAGGTCGCCGGCACCCAGGCCGAGGCCGCTGTTGTGGATCAGCAAGTCGCGCACCTGCATCTGCTGGCCCACCCATGCGTCATGCATGCGGAAACCGGGCAGGTGCCGCCGCACCGGGTCATCCCAGCGCAGCCTGCCCTGCTGCACCAGCCGCGCCAGCAACGCGGCGGTCATCGCCTTGCTGTTGGAGGCGATCTTGAACAGCGTGTCCTCGTCGATGCGGCCGCCATCACCGCGCGCGCCCTCGGCATGGCGATAGACCACCTGTCCGTTCTCGACCACCGCCATGGCCAGCCCGGGCAGGTGCTCGTGCCGGACCACGGCGGCGACATCGGTATCGAGGGGGGCGGTGTCGGTCGCCGATGCGGAGGGTGCGGCCAATGCCGCTGCGAGGATCAGCAGATGATGCATGCACGCTTCCCTTCCAATGCCCGCGCCGCCCACACGGACGGCACGGGATGCAGCCTCAGAAATTCCAGGTCACCACCAACTGTGTATAGCGCGGAGCCTGCCAGCGCGTCCCGGTGGCGAACGTCGCCTCGCGGTACTGGCCGGGCTGCGCTTCATAGCGCTGGTGCACGTTGATGGTCTTCTGATTGTTGAACAGGTTGTAGACCGACAGCCGTGCGCTGAGGTCGACGCCTTCCACCGGCAAACGCCACGTCACATTGGCGCCCATGGTCCACGTCCATGGCAGGCGACCGAACGCGCCGCGCGGACTGTACTCGAACTGTCGCTGGTTGTATGGGCCGGAGCAGTTGGCCACGCACAGCCAACCGGTGCCACCGCCACTACCTTCACTGGAGGTACTGCCACCGGCGATGGAGTCGTTTGGCCACATCACGCCATACGCAGTGATCGGGCCACCGGACTGCACCTGCAACGTGGTGCCGAAGGACCATTGCTTGTTCAGTGCGTACGCAGCTCGCAGCTTGAACTGGTGGCGGAAGTCGTTGAACAGTACGCCGTAGCGCTCGTTGGTGGCGGGGTGGTCCCAGAACTGGACCATGCCGGTATCACCGTAGTTGGTATCGGAGTTCACTGGTCCTTCGAAGTTGCCTTCACTCTTCGACCACAGGTAGGACGCGTTGAACATCCACTTCTCGTCCCATGCACGGTCGATCTGGAACTCCAGCGCCTTGTAGGTACGCTTGGGCTTGGAGTAACCGATCACCTCGTCGCTGCCGCCCTTTCGATAGCCGCTGTTGGCGGTGTCGATGGTGATCCAGCCTTCGTTGGCGCAGCCGATGCTCTTGTCGCCCCAGATCGTCAGGCTCTCGCCCGGATTGGCGATCGGCCACAGCGTGCTCGGGGTCGGGCCGCACGGGGTGTAGTTGATGCGGATGTCATCCAGCGCACGGGTCATCCGTCGATAGGTGGCGTTGACGCCCC
The DNA here is from genome assembly GCF_029836955.1 of Stenotrophomonas sp. GD04054. Taxonomy (NCBI): domain Bacteria; kingdom Pseudomonadati; phylum Pseudomonadota; class Gammaproteobacteria; order Lysobacterales; family Lysobacteraceae; genus Stenotrophomonas; species Stenotrophomonas sp. GD04054. The sequence goes on from NZ_JAOECR010000031.1 coordinate 9,243, forward strand.
AGGACCACGCCTGGTTGATCATGTTCTGGAAGCCCAGGATGTACTCGTCCTGGTAGACCGCCTTGAGATCGCGGTCCACGCTCTGGCGCAGGTCGGCACCGCCGGTGTTCATGCGGGTGTCGGTCGGCCCGATCTGCTGGCCGACGATCGGTGCCATGTACGGCGAGCCTGTCGGCGAGGTCTTCTGTTCCCAGCCATTGAGCACGTAATAGCTGTATTCGTCGGTGAGACCACCGGCGAAGTTCACGTTGATGTTGTTGGTAACCGGCAGGTAGTAGCGGCCGGCGTTGCCGAAGAGCTTGGTGCTGCCATCACCGCGCATGTCCCACGAGAAGCCCACACGCGGCGCGACCAGGTCGTCCATCTTGATGAACGCCTTGCCGGCGGCGGTGCGGTTTTCGAAACGGTCCCAGCGCACGCCGAGGTTGAGCATCAGGTTCGGAGTGATGTTCCAGATGTCTTCCACGTAGAAGGCATTGGCTTCAGTCTCGAACGTGCCTCCCGACTTGCGGTTGCGCGCACGCAGCATTTCGGTAACGCCTGCTGGCACGTAGGCATTGGCACCGTCCCAGACTTCGTCGCCAGGTCGCGCTACGTAGGCCGTGTAGCTCAACTCGGTCGGACCGGGGTAGCGGGTGGACTGCTTTGTGGTCATCAGCTCACGGTCGACACCGAAGCGTAGCAGGTGATCACCCAGCTGCCATTCGAAGTCCAGTCGCGCCACGTCACGGGTATCGTCACGCTCGGCCACTGCCGTGCCGGTGGGGTGGCAGCCTGCGCGCAGGCCCTGCAGCTTGCCCAGGCGCGGGCCGTAGGTGCTGTCGGTGAACACCGGGCTGCACGCCTGATCCAGCGACGAATTGGTGAACGCACGCTGGTTGTTCTGGCCGACCATGGCGCGGGCGGTGAAGTTCTGGCCGAAGTGGCCGGTATAGGTGGCCGACCAGTTGCGACCACCCGTCTCGGTGACCGAATCACCGCCCCATGCACCGAGCTGGTCTGCGTTCCAGTTGTAGCCATACGAGGCGTTGGTGACGTCACCTTCGTCGGAGAACGCCAGCAGTGCCAGGCTGTGGTTGTCGTTGATGTTCCAGTCCAGCTTGGTGCCCCAGAAGCCGTTGCCGGAATCATTCTTGAACCAGGTACTGCCATCGGACGAGGTGTTGTGCCCTTTGTCACTGCGGTCTTCATACATCGCGAACAGGAACAGCTTGTCCTTGATGATCGGACCGGAGCCCCACACGTTGGTCTTCAGGAACGAGTTGTTGTCGCGGCTGCCATACGAATGCGGGGTTCCATCACGATGGAAGTGGTCGCCGCCGCTGGAGCGCCATGCACTGGGTTCAGCGGTGACTTCCACGCCGCCTTCGAACTCGTTGCTGCCCGAACGGGTCACCGCATTGATCACGCCACCGGTGGAGCGGCCGAACTCGACCGAGTATCCGCCGGTCTTGACCTGAAACTCCTTGAAGAAGGCGAACGGCGCGGTACTGAAGCCGCGACGGGTGTACATGTCGGTGACATTCAGGCCATTGATGAAGACGGCATTTTCAGCCACCGACGAGCCGGCGAAGGACAAGCCACCAAAGGACGAGTTGCCGCCGACCACGCCAGGCGCCATCAGTGCGACCGCAGACAGGTCCTGCGCCACAGGAAGGCGCGAGATTTCCTGTCGATTGATGTTGAAGGATGTTTCGGTGGAATAGACATCCACGCGATTGACCACGCGTGTGCCGACCACCTGCAGTGCATCGAGATTGGTGACGCCGCCGCCGCTTGCCAGATTGACCGTGGTGGTGCCGCCGATCGCGACGCTGACAGCAACCTGATCACCCAGCTTCTGGCCATCACGGCTGAGCTGCAACTGGTAGTCGCCCACCGGTAGCTGGCCAAGGCGATAGCTGCCATCGGCACCGACCGTGACAGAGCGGGTCAGGCCCGTGCTGTTGCTGACCACGGTCACCTGATCACCGGCGGTGGCACGGCCCGCCACCGCGCCGCTCACGTTCTGCGCCATTGCGGTGCCGGGCAGCATCACGCCCAGACACGCCCCGAGGGCGACGCACAACGCCGCCCGCTTGATGCTGTAAGCCTTCATCCCCTGCTCTCTCCTGCAAGAATTGAATGGTGTGGAATGCGATGTGTCGCGCTAGCGTTGCCCGGCTGGCAGTACCCGCCACTGGAAGTCGTAGTTCCATTGGTCGAAGTACAGGTTGCCGCCTGACCACTCGGCCTCGCCGCGCTGCGAGTCGACCGTTTCCGAGCGGAAGTGCTGCTTGGCCGGCACCAGGGCCTGGCCGAAATCGTCGTTGAAGGCGATGCGGTAGCCGTCGAGGCCACCCAGGTAGAAATCGCGCAGGGCAGGCACGTCGCTGGCCAGCGCGCCGGTGGTCACATCCATCGGCAGCCAGCCATACGGCGCCAGGTAGACCTGCCCCCAGTCATGCAGGTTGTTGTAGCCGCTGCCATCGTCGGAGAACACCATGCCCGACTGCCAGCGCGCGGGAATGCCGTTCATGCGCAGCAGCGCGATCAGCAACAGCGTCTGCTGGCCGCAGTCGGCATGTCCGGCACGCAGCGCGTAATCGCTGATGTTGCTGATCGTGGAGTATTCGCGCGCACCGGCCCATGGAATGCGATCCACGGCAGCAAACAGCTTGCGCACCACTTCATACGGGCGGGTTTCCCCCTGCAGCACCTGGTCGGAGAACAGCTTCAGTGCCGGCGTGAATCGCACGTGCGGCGGCTGCTCGGCCAGGTAGGGTTTCAGCGCCGGATCGGCCGGTGTCGGCTGCACCTTGGCCGGATCGATCGCGGTATGCCGGGCCAGGATCGTGACCGCGTAGCGGACCTCGAAGCGCGTCGGCTGCCCCGCCACCGCCTTGGCTTCCAGATAGGCCGTGCGCTGCAGGGTGCTGGCTGGCGCCACGCGCGCCTTGCCCGGGGTGCTGCCCAGCCACTGCACCTGCTCCTGCTGGCCGGGTATCTCGCGCGGGTAGGGAATCCAGGCGCGTACGGTCTCGCCGGCCGGCACCGCATCAGCTTTCACCGTGAGCGACTGGGTGAATTCAATGCGCTGCGGCAGTACCGACGCTCGGCCACTTTGTTCCGCTGCGGCAAGCACGCGCGCGTGGTGCGCGTTGAGCACCTCGTTCGGGCCCGGCGCCGGCATCGGTGCATCCGCGCGGCGGCGCGCACGTGCCTCGTCGCTGAGCAGGAACAGGTTCGACGGTGCGCGCTTGAGGTACCAGCGCGTGCCATCGATGTCGAGGTGTTCGATCAGTCCAAGCTGGTCCCAGCGTGCGAATTCCTCGTCGGTCAGGTCGGGAATCCAGCGGCGCACGGCAGACTTGGTGGCGGCTTCGTCGAGGGAAAAATCCAGGCGGATGCGGCGCATGCGCTCTTCCTGGAACGCGATGTCGTCGAAACTGACGCCAGGCTCCGCCGCGTCCGCAGCCGACCAGGTGTTCAGTTCGCTGCCGGCTTCAAAGAACCGTCCCGCGTCGATCATCTGCACGACGCGCGCGAACTGGATGGCCGAGGGTGGCGGCTCCGCTCCCGCCGACCACGCGCACAGCAGCAGCGCGGCACTCAGGCCGGCAGCAGCAGGCAGACGCAGTTTGCGAACGGCAGGATCCACAGCGACACTTCCCAAGCGCGGGTGGTAACGGCTGTGTAACACGGGCCGGGAGACCGGTCAATAATTTATTCTTGCTTTCGACGCCGAAAGGAATAAATATTCCAACAGGCATTCGAGGAGGGTGTGCAGCGCATGATCCTGGCTTCCCGCGAACCGCGCCGGCGCTGGCCGCGCCGGTTGACCCTGGCCCTGTGCCTGCTGGCCGCACCGGCCTTCGCACTCGCTTCCCCGACGCCTGATCCCGGCGCGCCGCTGCCCTATGTGATCGGCCTGCACGAGGCCTACCTCACCCCCCAGTACTGGGCCGCGCGCCTGGACAACGCCGATGTGCCGATCCTGGACCGCAGCCAGATCGAGGCACAGAACGCGCGGATGCGGGCACAGGACGGCCACATCCAGGACATCGCCGCATTGCCAGCCCAGCTGGATGCGGCGGCGGTGCGCGCAAGCATCACCGCGCTGTCGAGCTGGCCCACCCGCACTCTGTACAACGACAAGGGCCAGGCCGTTGCGCCGGCACTGCGCAGCGCGACCGAAGCCAATCTGGGCCTGCAGTCCATTCCCGCGCAGACGACACCGCAATACGGGCTGGTGGTGAAGCGCGCTGCACTGCGTACTTTCCCCACCCGCGAGCGCGTCTTCAGCACCGTCGGCGACACCGACATCGACCGCTTCCAGGAATCGGCACTGTTCCCCGGTGACAAGGTCGCCGTGGTCCATCACAGTGCCGACGGCCGCTGGCTGTTCGTGCACAGCGAGCGCTACAGCGCATGGATCGAGGCCGACGCCATCGCCAACGGCGACAAGGCCACAGTGCTCGGCTACGGCGCGAAAGGACCGTACCGGATCATCACCGGTGCCACCACGCAGACCGCATACACCCCGGAAGAACCACGCGTCTCGCGCCTGCAGCTGGACATGGGCGTGCGCCTGCCGGTGCTGGCCGACTGGCCGGCGTCAGAGCCGGTGAACGGCCAGCAGGCGCACGCCGCGTGGGTGGTGCAGTTGCCGGTACGCGAAGCCGATGGCCGGTTGAAGCTGGTGCCGGCGCTGCTGCCGCGCTCGCAGGACACCGCCGCCGACTACCTGCCGCTGACCCCACGCCTGCTGCTGCAGCAGGCCTTCAAGTTCCTCGGCGAGCGCTACGGTTGGGGCCACGACTACGACACCCGCGACTGCAGCGGTTTCGTTTCCGAGATCTACCGCAGCTTCGGCGTGCTGCTGCCGCGCAATACCAGTGCTCAGGCGATCAGTCCGGCGCTGGACCGCGTACCGTTCACCGGCAAGGACGGCAAGGACGTGCGCGACCGCGCCGTCACCGATCTGCAGGTGGGCGATCTGGTCTACATCCCCGGCCACGTGATGATGGCCATCGGCCACGTCGACGGCCGCACCTGGGTGATCCACGATACGGCGGGCGGCAGCTGGTTCGGTGCTGACGGCAAGCGTGTGCAGGCCCATCTCAATGGTGTTTCGGTCACCCCGCTGGAGCCGATGATGGCCAGCGACAGCGTCCGCTACATCGACCGCATCACCAACATCCAACGCCTGCGTGCCAAGACCCCCTGAATGAAGATCACTGCCATCGAACTGGGCATGCTGCGCGTGCCGCTGAAAACACCGTTCAAGACCGCCCTGCGCACGGTGGAAACCGTGGAAGACGTAGTGGTGCTGATCCGCACCGACACCGGCCACACCGGCTACGGCGAAGCGCCGGCCACCGCGGTGATCACCGGTGATACCCACGGCTCGATCATCGAGGCGATCCGTCACTTCATCGCGCCGCGCCTGATCGGCCAGGACGTGGCCAACCTCAATCGCCTGTGCGGTCTGGTGCAGACCGCGATGGAGCGCAACACCAGCGCCAAGGCGGCGGTGGAGATCGCGCTGTACGACCTGTGGGCACAGCTGCATGGCGCGCCGCTGTACCAGATGCTGGGCGGCGGCGACCCGGTGATCACCACTGACATCACCATCAGCGTGGACTACATCGACAAGATGGTGGCCGATTCGCTGTCGGCGATCGAACGCGGCTTCGAGTCGCTGAAGATCAAGGTCGGCAAGGACATCGGCCTGGACATCGAACGGGTCAAGGCGATCCACGCTGCTGTGGAAGGCCGCGCCCTGCTGCGGCTGGATGCCAACCAGGGCTGGACCGCCAAGCAGGCGGTGCATGCCATGCGCACGCTGGAGGAAGCGGGCGTGGTGCTCGAGCTGCTGGAGCAGCCGGTGAAGGCCGCCGACATCAGTGGCCTGAAGTACGTGACCGACCGCGTCAACACGCCGGTGATGGCCGACGAAAGCGTGTTCAGTCCAAGCCAGGTGATGGACCTGATCCAGCAGCGCGCGGCCGACATCATCAACATCAAGCTGATGAAGACCGGCGGCCTGTCCAACGCGATCCGCATCGCCGACATCGCCGGTATCTACGGTGTGCCCTGCATGATCGGCTGCATGATTGAATCCAGCATCAGCGTGGCCGCGGCCGTGCACCTGGCGGTGGCCAAGAGCGATGTGATCACCAAGGTCGATCTGGACGGCCCGTCGCTGGGCCAGTTCGACCCGGTCAGCGGGGGCGTGCATTTCAATGAATCGGAGATCAGCATCAGCGACGTACCGGGGCTGGGCATTACCGAAGTGCGTGGGCTGGAGATGCTGGGTTGAAGCGCGCAGTCGAGCATGGCTCGACTCTACAAGGGCCGTGCGTATCTGATGCTCGGTCGGGCGTTACTTTTCTTTTCGCGAAAAGAAAAGTAACCAAAAGAAACGCTCCGCCAGCCGCGAGCCGACGTGCTGCGCACGTCGGTGCCCTGTGCTCCTCGGTCCGGCGAGGGACGGCGCGGAACTCGCTGCGCTCAGACACCCGTGCCTCTTCGCCCTCGCCGGACCTGCGGTGCTCGGCTCGCTTGAAAGCGGACTCAACGTCAAAGGCGATAACTGCACTCCGTATCCCCTTCGCGGCTGGCACGCGCGCGACCCATTCCTTGAAACGCTCTACGCTGCCAACCGCAGCGCGCCTACATATGCCCGGACTCCCCGCATGCCGCCCCTGCTGAAGATCCGTTCCGAGCGCGGGCAGATGTCGGCCATCGAGCGTCGCATCGCCGACTTCATCCTCGACAACGCTCACCTGCTGCGCGACTACTCGTCCCAGCAGCTGGCCAGCGCGTTGGGCATCAGCCAGTCCAGCGTGGTGAAGTTCAGCCAGAAGCTCGGCTTCAAGGGCTACCCAGACCTGAAATATTCGATCGGCCAGGACGTGGCTCGCGCCGGTGCCGATCCGCAGCAGACGCCCAGCGAACCCGACAGCGGCGATGACTACCTGCGCCTGGGCGAGGCCCTGCGCCGCAGCAAGGCACAAGCCGAAGAGGAAACCCGCCAGGCCAACCCGCGCGGGGAAATCGAGCGCATCGTGCAGCTGCTCGACGGCGCGCCGAAGCTGTTCGTGTACGGCCTGGGTGACGACGGCCTGTACGCGCGTGAGTTCGCCATGCGATTGTCGCTGCTCGGCCTGCTGGTGGTGCCGCATACCGACCCGATCCTGATGCTGGCCAACCTGTCGGCGGCACGCCCGGGCGATGCGCTGCTGGTGTTCTCCGAGTTCGGCAACCTGCCCCAGCTTTCGCAGCTGTCGCGCCAGTTCCAGGACATGGGTGGCAAGGTGATTTCCATCACCCGCCACACCGCCAACCCGCTGCGCGCGCATGCTGATGCAACACTGGTGGTGTGTGCGCACGACCGCACGCCGCAGGTCGCGCAGCTGCTGTACCGTAGCGCCATGCACGCCCTGCTCGATTTCCTGTTCGTGCTGCTCTGCCACGCCAATCCGGACCGCCAGCAGCAGCTCGCGGTGAACCTGGAGCGGATCGACCACCTGCTGGATTCCTGACCGGAGCGCACGTTGATGAAATCGCTGGCCCGTCTCGCCACCACTGCGCTGCTGCTTGCCGCTGCGGTGTCCGTCCACGCCGCGCCGCTCGATGGTGCACGCCAGCTGATCGTGGTTACCAGCGACAACTGGGACAGCACCCAGGGGCAGCTGCAGGCCTATGTACGCGACGGCAAGGGCTGGCACGCGCACGGGCAGGCCTTCCCGGTCGCGCTCGGCCGTACCGGCAGCGCGTGGGGCCTGGGCCTGCATCCGGCACAGGGCGAAGGCCCGCAGAAGCAGGAAGGCGATGGCCGCAGCCCGGCCGGCGTGTTCGCGCTCGGCAGCGCCTTCGGCTATGCCATCACCCGCCCCGGCACCGCGATGGCCTACCAGCCCATGCTTGAAAGCAGCTACTGCATGGATGTGCCCGGTTCACCGTTCTACAACCGCATCGTCGATGCGAGGAAGGTCGGCAGCGCCGCGGTCAAGGGCTCCACCGAGCCGATGCGGCTGGACCTGCACAACAAGGGCGACGTGCGTTACCAGGAAGGCTTCGTGATTGCCCACAACCCGGACAACCAGCCCGGCAAGGGCAGCTGCATCTTCGCCCATCTGTGGCGCGCGCCCGGTGAGGCCACGGCCGGCTGCACCGCCATGCCGCAGGCGCGCATGCAGGCCCTGCTGGACTGGTTGCGCCCGCAGGATACGCCGCGCTTCGTGCTGCTGCCGCGCGCCGAGTACACGCGCCTGCAGGCCCAGTGGCAGCTGCCCGCACTGAGCGGAGACGCCCGTTGAGCGCGCAGGACGAACCGCAGCTGCAGCGCGCGGTCAGCCGCTGGCAGATCGTCGGCCTGTCGATCAACGATGTGATCGGCAGCGGCATCTACCTGCTGCCGGCCGCCACCGTCGCCCTGCTCGGCCCCTTCAGCCTGTGGGGCGTGGTCGCCGCCGGCATCGTCGTTGCCCTGCTGGTGCTGTGCTACGCGCAGGCCGCCAGCTACTTCGATGAACCCGGTGGCAGCTACCTGTATGCCCGTGAGGCGTTCGGGCGATTCGCCGGGTTCGAGATCGGCTGGATGATCTGGTTGACCCGCATCAGCTCGGCGGCCGCATTGAGCAATGCACTGGCCGATGCGGTCGCGCGCTTCTGGCCGTGGGCCGGCGCCGGCATGGGCCGCATCGCGGTGATCGTGGTGTCGCTGGGCTTCCTGACCGGCGTCAACATCATCGGCGTGCGCTCGGCTGCGCGTACCGGCGTGGTGCTGGTGATCGGCAAGATGCTGCCGCTGCTGCTGTTCGTGGCCATCGGTGCGTTCTACATCGATCCGCAGCTGGCCTTCTCCGGCCAGCGCCCGGACCCGCATGACCTGCAGCGCATGGGCGAAGCCGCCTTGCTGCTGCTGTACGCCTACGCCGGCTTCGAGAACATTCCGGCGGCCGCCGGCGAGTACCGTAATCCGCGCCGCGATATTCCATTCGCCCTGATCACCATGATCATCACCGTCACCGTCATCTACGGCGCAGTGCAGGTGGTGGCGCAGGGCACGCTGGCCGGGCTGTCCAGTTCGGCCACGCCGCTGGCCGATGCCGCCGCCGGCTTCGGTGGCGAGGCACTGGCGCTGATCCTGACCGTCGGCGCCACCATCTCCATCCTCGGCACCAACAGCAACACGATGATGATGGGCCCGCGCTTCCTGTTCGCGCTGGCGCGCGATGGCTACGGCCCGAAGATCCTGGCCCAGGTGCATCCGCGCTTCCATACGCCGGCCGCATCGATCCTGTGCCAGGGCCTGATCGCGCTCGGGCTGGCGCTGTCGGGGTCATTCGTGCAGCTGGCGCTGCTGTCGATGACCACGCGCCTGTTCGCCTACATCGGTACCGCCGCGGCAGTGCTGGTACTGGCCAAGCGCTACGCCGACCGCCCCGGTGCATTGAAGCTGCCGGGCGGCCCACTGATTCCGGTATTGGCGCTGCTGCTATGTGTTGCCCTGTTCGCCAGTGCGAGCTGGCAGAACATTGCCGCCGCGCTGGTGGCGTTCGCCATTGGTGCAGTGATCTACAAACTGCCGCGCAAGGATGCCGACGCCGAGTGAACGGTGGCGCGCCCTGACCGGCAGATTGATCTGACGATCACGCTGCCGGCCCCGGCCGTTAACCGCCTCGCAGGCACGATCAGGTTTCGTCCACAACGGAGCCCTTCCATGACCGAGTACCAGATCCCCGGCCGCGTACCGGACGACAGCACACCGCGCGACGCGGTCAGCAACTACTGGCGCGAACGCTACACGGCCGAGCCGTACTACGACGACCAGCTGTTCTTCGAGGACTATGAGCCGGCCTATCGCATCGGCCACGCAGCGCGTGCGCAGGACATGATCCGCGCCTACGAACAGGTCGAAGCCGAGCTCGAATCACGCTGGGCCAGTGAACGCGGCCGCAGCCGCCTGGACTGGGCGCAGGCACGCAGTGCCGTTCGCCGTGGCTGGGAGGAAGCGCAGCAGGTGGAACCGCGCCTGGCACGCGGCCCCTGACGGACCCGATATGCGGCAACGCCGGGCATGGCCCGGCGCTACCGTTGCTGCATCACTCCTGTTCCGGCAGCGGCGGCACGGCCGTGCTGCGCTTGCTCTCACCGCCACCGGCGGCGATCAGGTCGCGGGTGTTCTTCTGCACCGCCACCGCACCGAACAGCGACAGCGCGAAGGCCATGCCGTAGAAGCCCTTCTCGCTCAGCACCAGGGTGGCGTTCCACAGGCCAACCAGCAGCAACAACAGCGCAGACAGCAATGCGAACCAGCACAGCGCGTAATACAGGCCACTCACCGGGATTCCCTCGACACGGTCGCGCACGCTCTTCTGCAGCGACACCGCTGCGAACAGGCCAAACAGGAGCAGGGTGAGGTAGTAGCCCTTCTCGTTCAGCGGCATCTCCGCATTGAACAGGCCTATCAGGTAGGCCACCGCGCCGAGCAGCAGGGCCACCCAGGAGGCGGCAATGAAGGCCGGCGAGGGTCGATGGATGATCGGTGCGTTCATTGCGGTTCCTTGCAGTCAGGCGGGCATGCTTTGCCCGGGCGAACCCACCCTAGACGATCCCGCCGCCGCCGCACAGGGGGAAACAGGACCTTCGGGCCAGGACCGTCACCGCCCCGGTGGTATACAAGGGAGAGCCTGGCCATCCGCATCCCCTTCCGCTGGAGATACCCATGACCCGCACGCCCCTGCTGCTCGTCCTCGGCCTGTTGCCGATCCTCGCCACCACGGCCTGCAGTGCCGCCGGCCCCGATGCCAGTGGGCAGAAAGCCGCCGCTGCCAGCACAGACGCTGCCGACCAGCGACCGTTCACCGCATCCGAAATCACTCGTTTCGACCAGCCGTGGGCAATGACCTTCCTGCCCGATGGCAGCCTGCTGGTCACCGAAAAGCGCGGCAAGCTGCAGCATCTGGACCTGGCCGGCGGCCAGAAACACGAGATCACCGGCGTTCCGAAGGTCGCTTATGGCGGCCAGGGCGGCTTCGGTGACGTGATCCTGCACCCGCAATTCGCGAGCAACCACGTGGTCTATCTCAGCTATGCCGAGGAAGGCACGCTGGACACCCGCGGCGCTGCCGTGGCCCGTGCCACGCTGGCGCTGGATGCCAACGGTGCCGGCCAACTGAAGGACCTGAAGGTGATCTGGCGACAGAGCCCGAAGGTGAGTGGTGAAGGTCACTACGGCCATCGCCTTGCTTTCGGCCCGGACGGCAAGCTGTGGATCAGCTCCAGCGAGCGCCAGAAGTTCGATCCGGCACAGGACATGGGCGGCAACCTCGGCAAGATCATCCGCCTCAACGATGATGGCAGCCTGCCCGCCGACAACCCGTTCGCCTCGCAGGGCGGCGTGGCCGCGCAGGTGTGGTCACTGGGCCACCGCAACATCCTCGGCATGGCCTTCGATGCCAACGGCAAGCTGTGGGCACACGAGATGGGCCCGGCCGGCGGTGACGAACTGAACCTGATCGTGCGCGGCGCCAACTACGGCTACCCGATCGTTTCCAATGGTGACCATTACGACGGCCGCCCGATTCCCGACCACGACACGCGCCCGGAATTCGCCGCGCCGAAGGTGACCTGGACGCCGGTGATCTCGCCGGCCGGCTTCGTGATCTACAGCGAGAACCTGTTCCCGCAGTGGAAGGGCAGCGGCTTCATCGGTGGCCTGTCCTCCACCTCGCTGGTGCGGGTGGCCTTCGACGGCGACAGCGCGCGCGAAGCCGAGCGCTTCAACATGGGCGAGCGCATCCGCGAAGTGGAACAGGGCCCGGATGGCGCACTGTGGCTGCTGGAGGACGGCAACAAGGCGCGCCTGCTGAAGCTCACCCCGAAAACCTGACAGGATGGTAGTGCCGGCCGCTGGCCGGCACGTTTTCCCGCAACGGCCCCGCACGCGGAGCCGTCTGTGTTCATTGAATGGTGATGACCTTCACCTCGGTCTTCGTGCAGGCCTGGTCCAGGCACTGCCCGTTCAGCCACACCTGGCCATCGCCGATCATCACGCCCTGCTGGTTGACGAACACCTTGCCGAAGTCCTGTTCGGACACCGCCTTGACCACCACCGGCGTGATGATCTTCTCGTAGCTGCGCTGGAACTCACCGGGGCCGGTGATCTTCTTTCCGTTAGCGATATTCAGCGGGAAGCGCACTTCCTCCACCACCGCAGCGCGATCACCGCCGACCACCGCGGTCTTGAACGCGTTGAACACCTTCTCGTACTGCGCGGCGTCGCCGAGCAGCGTCTCAATGCGTGCACGCGCGTCTTCCGCGGGCGCATCCGTCGGTGCGGCGCCGGCCGGCTCGGCAGCAGCCTTCGCCGGTTCAGCCGCAGGCGTCGCCGCAACACTGGCCTCCATCGGCGGCGGTGCGTCCACCGCAGGCTCGGCCGGCGGTGCCGGCTGCGAACAGGCCGCCAGCAACAGGGCGGGAATCAACACAGCGATCGTGCGCATGCGCGGGCATCCATCGGTTCAAGAACACCGATGGTAGCGCCGCCCCAGTGAGGACAACAAAAAAGGGGACGGAGGGGATTAAGTCGTTTGTGCCACTAACGACTTAATCCCCTCCGTCCCCTTTTTTTCGATCAGGCCTTCAGCAGTTCGAACTGCACGGCTTCGCCTGCCGCCGACGAGGCGCAGACCCACAGGTCGAACTGGCCCGGCTCGGCACGCAGCACGCCGTCGCGGCCGGTGAACGCCAGCTGCTCGCGGGTCAGGGTGAACACCACTTCGGTCGACTCGCCCGGCTGCAGCGCCACCTTGCGGAAGTCCTTCAGTTCGCGCACCGGACGCACGCGGCTGGCCACGCGGTCGTGGATGTACAGCTGCACCACTTCCTCGCCGGCCACGTCGCCGCTGTTGGTGAGCGTGGTGGTGATGGTCAGGCTGTCGTCCCAGCCAAGCTGCGCCGCACTCAGCTGCGGCGCACCGTAGGCGAAGGTGGTGTAGCCGATGCCATGCCCGAACGGATACAGCGGCTCGTTCGGAATCTCGCGCCAGCGGGCCTTGAACTCCGACATGGTCGGCAGTTCCGGGCGGCCGGTGCGCGGGTGATTGTAGAAGTACGGCTGCTGGCCGGACACCTGCGGGAAGCTGACCGGCAGGCGGCCGGACGGGCTGTAGTCACCGAACAGCACATCGGCCACGGCATGGCCAGTCTGGGTGCCCAGGTACCAGGTCACCGCCACGGCCTGTGCATTGCGCACCGCGCCCTGCAGCGCCAGCGCGCGGCCATTGCGCAGCAGCACCACCAGCGGCTTGCCGGTCATCGCCACTGCCTCGGCCAGCGCCTGCTGTGCCGGCGGCAGGGTGATCTCCACGCGCGACTGCGCTTCACCGCTGTAACGCTGCGGTTCGCCCAGCGCCAGCACCACCACATCGGCGCGCAGCGCGGCGGCCACGGCCGCTTCGGTACCGCCCGGAATCGCGGCTTCCAGATCGCAACCCGGCACGATTTCCAGTAGCGCTTCATCGCCGATGGCGGCGCGCACGCCGGTTTCCAGATCCACGTAGCGCTGCTTGTCGCCGAACAGCGTCCAGCAGCCTTCGATGTTTTCGCGGTCCTGCACGAACGGGCCGATCAGCGCGATCTTCTGCCCGGTCTTCTGCAGCGGCAGCACGCTGTCACGGTTGTTCAGCAGCACGATCGAGCGACGCGCCGCATCGCGCGACAGCGCGTCATGTGCGGCAATGTGCGAGGTATCGGCTTCGCGCGCCGGGTCCAGCGAACGGTACGGGTCGTCGAACAGGCCGATGGTTTCCTTCAGCCACAGGATGCGGCGCACGCCTTCATCCAGCACCGCCATCGGCACCTCGCCGCTCTCGACCAAGCCCGGCAGGTGCTCGGCGTAGAAGCCGCTCTGCATGCTCAGGTCCAGGCCGGCGGTGAACGCCTTGGCGGTGGCATCGCGGTCGTCGGCGGCATAACCGTGCGCGACCAGTTCCATGTCGGCGGTGTAATCGGAGATCACCACGCCCGGGAACTTCCACTCACCGCGCAGGATGTCGGTCAGCAGTTCGGCGTTGGCGCTGGCCGGTACGCCGTTGATGTCGTTGAACGAGGACATCACGGTGATCGCGCCCGCATCGAAGGCGGCCTTGAACGGCGGCAGGTGCACGTCGCGCAGGGTCTGCGGCGAGATGTCCACCATGTTGTATTCCATGCCCGCCATCACCGCGCCATAGGCGGCGAAGTGCTTCGGCGTGGCCAGCAGCGAATCGGCAGCGCGCAGGTCGCTGCCCTGGAAGCCGCGCACGCGGGCGGCGGCGAACGCACACCCCAGCACCACGTCCTCACCGGCACCTTCGGCACCACGGCCCCAGCGCTGGTCGCGGGCGATGTCCACGGCCGGCGCATAGGTCCAGTGCAGGCCAGCAGCGGTGGCTTCGATGGCGGTGGCGCGTGCGGTGCGCTCGGCCAGCTCCGGTTCGAAGCTGGCGGCCTCGCCCAGCGGAATCGGGAACACGGTACGCATGCCGTGGATGACGTCGGCGGCCAGGATCACCGGAATGCCCAGGCGGCTCTCTTCGGTGGCGACCTGCTGGATGCGGCGGCCCAGCTCGGCGCCCACACCATTGAACAGCGAGCCGACCTTGCCCTCGCGCACCTGCTGCAGCACCTGGTCGGCATTGCGCACGTTGGCTTCCGGGTTCACGTCCGGGGCGAACGGGCGGACCATGTCCGCGAAGACACCCAGCTGGCCGACCTTTTCCTCGACGGTCATCTGGGCAATGAGGGATTCGATGCGATCGGAGGCCACCGGCAGTCCTTGATGAAAACGTTTACAAGCCCGGCATTCTAGCGATCCCGGGCGATTTGGCGAGAGGTTTCTTCATTCAGTTTCAGCCACCAGCGGGGTCCGTATGGCCCCGCCGGGAGCACCGCAGCTTACTCCGAGCCGGCCAACTGGCGCTGCCCGGCCATCAACATGGCGTCGCTGGAGGCCTGGAACACGCGCAGGCCGAAGGCCGGCAGGATCGCCAGCAGGTGGTCGAAGATGTCCGACTGCACCGCCTCGTACTCGCCCCAGGCGGTGCTGCGGGTGAAGCAGTACAGCTCCAGCGGCAGGCCCTCGGTGGTCGGCTGCAGCTGCCGCACCAGCAGGGTCATGTCGGTATGGATGCCCGGGTGACTGCGCAGGTAGCGCTCCACGTACGCACGGAAGGTGCCCAGGTTGGTCACCCGGCGGCTGTTCACCTCGGCCACGCCCTGCTCGCGCAGGCGCTCGTTCCACTGGCCCAGTTCCTGCTCCTTGGCCTGCAGGTAGTCACGCAGCAGCGCGAACTCGCCGAGGAAGGCCAGGTCGCCTTCGTCCATAAAACCGACGCTGTGCTGGTCCAGGTACAGCGCGCGCTTGATCCGGCGGCCACCGGCCTCCTGCATGCCGCGCCAGTTCTTGAACGACTCGGTCACCAGCTTCTTGGTCGGGATGGTGGTGATGGTCTTGTCGAAGTTCTGCACGGTGACGGTGTGCAGCGCGATGTCGATCACATCGCCATCGGCGTTCTGGCTGGGCATCTCGATCCAGTCGCCGATGCGCACGCGGCCATCGCCACTGATCTGCACGCTGGCCACCAGCGACAGGATGGTGTCCTGGAAAATCAGCATCAGCACTGCGGTGGCCGCGCCCAGGCCGGTCACCAGCGGGCCCAGCTTCACCCCCAGCAGGGTCGCAATGATGGACAAGCCGGCGGCCACGAACACCACGATCTTGACCACCTGCAGGTAGCCCTTGATCGGCTTGTTGCGCGCATCGGGCTTGCGCTCGTATAGGCTGTTGGCCGCGTCCAGCGCATGCGAGAACGCCATCGACACCGTCAGTACGGCCCACACGATGCACAGCTTGATGATGACCTTGACCAGGCCTTCCGGCAGATCCGGGATGAGGGTGATGCCCGAGGCGATCACCTGGCTGGGCACCACGTTGGACAGGCGCGAAATGACCCGCATCAAGTGGCTGCCGCGCCCGGACTCGGCGCCCGGCAGGCGCTGCAGCAGGCGCCGCAGGCCACGCACCAGGATGCGCTTGGTCACCCAGTTGGCCAGGCCCGCTGCGATCAGCAGGGCTGAGATCATCAACGCCAGGTAGGCGCCGGGATAGGGTTCCAGTGTGTTCTGCAGCTTTTCCAGCCACTGTACCGCCACCACCGCGTCCACCATCAGTTGTCTCCTTGCGTTGTCGTTGTTGTTGGGGGTGCCGGCCAGCGGCCGGCACTACTGGGTCAGTCCCGCGTGCGCTCGATGATCACGCCCACCGCGCGCGCGCCACGCACCGCGCCCGGCTTGCTCAGTTTCAGGCGCAGCCACTTCACGTCGAATTCGTCCAGCACGATCTGTGCGCAGCGCTCGGCCAGGGTTTCCACCAGGCCGAATTCCGACTCGCGCACGAACTGCTCCAGGCGCTTGCTCACCGCCTTGTAGTTCAGGGTATGGGCGATGTCGTCGGAGGCCGCGGGACGACGGTTGTCAAAGCCCATCTCCAGGTCGAACACCAGGTCCTGGCGGATCCGTCGTTCCCAATCGTAGATACCGATCAGGGCGTCGATCGTCAGCCCCTCGATGAAAACCTTGTCCATTTCGCTTAACCAGCCCGAATACAGGGGGCCATGGTAACGGCACGACGGTGAGCCTGCCCGGAACGGGCGGTGGGCGCCCGGCAGGGACGCGGCTCCAGAAAAAACAAAGGGCCCCGCTAGCAGGGCCCTTTGGTACTACCGTTTGTCCCCGGGGGGAGCTGTTGAACAGCCGCGGGTCCCGGTGGCGCAGGCACGCAGATTAGGTAAAGACGAGATCACCGGTCAAGGCCAATTCCGACAGGGCAGGTCAGGTAGTCGTCCGAGGTCAAACGCAGAGAATCAGCCGCGCAGACAACGACGTTCCCTGATGGCCGCCGCCGCCCACTCTCGCGAACATCGATCCCTCCTTCACCACCGCACATGACGATGGCTCCACACGATGTACTGCGGCGCGCGTTGTCAGCGGAGCGTCTGTCTACTTACGAGAGAATCGCATCGACCTGCAGCCCCGACGTCACAGCCGAATCTCTGTACCTCTGGAACATGCGGATGTGCGGTGCACTGATGATGCCGGTCCATCTGTGCGAAGTGGTCACCCGTAACGCCGCTGCTACCGTGCTCGCCCGACAGCATGGCCCGCGTTGGCCCTGGAATGATGCCTTCCGACGCAGGCTGCCAACCTCGTCCTGTACTTCCGCACGTGCAGCACTGGAACAGGTTGCTGGCCGCACGACCGATACACCCGAAATCGTCGCCAAGCTGCCGATGGTGTTCTGGCAGCAGCTTTTCACCTGTCGCTTCGACGACACGCTGTGGATACCCGCACTCAATGGAGTTCTGCGGCATGCACCCTCAGCTCATCCCAGCGTCATCAGAAAAGCCATCCACGCTGACATCGGACGCATTCGCCATCTGCGCAACCGCATCGCGCACCACGAACCCATCCTGGAACGCGACATCGGTGCCGACCTGGCGGCGATCGGACGGCTGATCCACGCCCGCTGCCCGCATACGCTGGGCTGGCTGCAGCGCCATGAGCGGGCGACAACGGTGTTGGCGGCGTCGCCGTTGGCAGGGCGTCCGTAATGTGTAGCCGGGCGTAGCCCGGCGCTACGGAGGCCTGCCTGTAGAGTCGAGCTTGCTCGACTGCTCTGTGTTCGTCATTGCGCCCAGTCGAGCAAGCTCGACTCTACAAACGCCGATCGAGCGGTTCGCGCGGCCGGGGGCTCAGACCGCCGGCAGGGTCGCCATGTCCCAGCGCGGGGTCACGCCCACCTTCGGCGGGCTGTACTGGCCGGCCTGCAGCCGCAGCGCGCCGGCGAAGGCGATCATCGCGCCGTTGTCGGTGCACAGTGCCGGCCGCGGGAAACAGGCCCGTCCGCCGAGGCGCTCGGCCATCTGCTGCAGGCGTGCGCGCAGGCGCTTGTTGGCGCCGACGCCGCCAGCCACCACGATCACGTTGGTGCCGGCCGCTTCCAGCGCGCGCTCGCATTTGATCGACAGAGTCTCGACTACGGCGTCTTCGAAGCCCCGAGCGATGTCGGCGCGGGTCTGTTCGCTCTGGTCACTGTCGCGCCAGGCCATCAGGACCTGGGTCTTCAGGCCGGAGAAGCTGAAATCCAACCCCGGGCGGTCGGTCATCGGCCGCGCGAAGCGGTAGACACCCGGCGTGCCCTGCTCGGCCAGCCTGGCCAGCTGCGGGCCGCCCGGATAGGGCAGGCCCATCATCTTGGCGGTCTTGTCGAAGGCCTCGCCGGCGGCATCGTCCAGGGTTTCGCCCAACAGGCGGTACTGGCCGATCGCGTCCACCGCCACCAGCTGGGTATGGCCACCGGACACCAGCAGCGCCACGAACGGCGCTTCCGGCGGGTCGTCCTCCATCAGCGGGGCCAGCAGGTGGCCTTCCATATGGTGTACGCCCACCGCCGGCACCTCCAGCGCCCAGGCCAGCGACCGCGCCACGCCGGCGCCGACCAGCAGTGCGCCGACCAGACCGGGACCGGCCGTATAGGCCACGCCGTCGATATCACCTACACCCAGGCCGGCGTCGGCCAGGGTCTGGCGCACCAGCGGCAGCAGCTTGCGGACGTGGTCGCGGCTGGCCAGTTCCGGCACCACACCACCGTATTCGGCGTGCAGGGCGATCTGGCTGTAGACCGCATGGGCGCGCAGGGCCGCGCTGCCGGCCAGGTCGGTGTCATACACCGCCACGCCGGTCTCATCACAGGAAGATTCGATGCCAAGGACTCGCATGCCTGCTATTATGACGCCCCTGCCGCCCCCTCGGGGGACGTGCAGGTCTCACTGCTTTCGAACCTCTGGCCCGTATTCAGGGTTGGCCGCTTGCAGTTTGTCTATTCGCCGCTATAATGTGCGGCTCGCCGGGCGTGACCCGGTTCTACTGTGTCCCGGAGATTCCATGCCCAGCGTCAAAGTCCGCGAGAACGAGCCCTTCGAGTTTGCTCTTCGCCGCTTCAAGCGCACTTGCGAAAAGGCCGGTGTGCTGGCCGAAACCCGCAAGCGCGAGTTCTACGAAAAGCCGACCCAGGAGCGCAAGCGCAAGGCCGCCGCTGCTGTGAAGCGTCAGCTGCGCCGCTCGTCGCGCGACGTTACCAAGCGTCAGCGCCTGTACTGATCGGACGCATCTTCATTGCGATGGGCTTGCCTGTCGCGATGGAGCCGAAGCCGGCACGCGCGAGCGTCGCCGGCTTTTTGCGTTTCCGGGTTCGGGCATCCGCCCCGCCCCACCTACTACCACGAGGTTCCTCATGAGCATGAAGCAGCAGCTCACCGAAGACATGAAGGCCGCCATGAAGGCGGGCGAGAAGCACAAGCTGGGCGTGATCCGCCTGATCAACGCCGCCATCAAGCAGCGCGAAGTGGACGAGCGCATCGAGCTGGATGACACCGCCGTGATCGCCGTGCTCGACAAGATGGTCAAGCAGCGCAAGGACTCGGTCAGCCAGTTCGAAGCCGCCAACCGCGAGGACCTGGCCGAGATCGAGCGCGCCGAGATCGTGGTCATCGAAGCCTACCTGCCGGCCAAGATGGGCGAAGCCGAGATCGTCGCCGCGATCCAGGCCGCCATCGCCGAGACCGGCGCTTCCGGTCCGGCCGACATGGGCAAGCTGATGGGCGCATTGAAGCCCAAGCTCGCTGGCCAGGCCGACATGGGTCTGGTCTCCAAGCTGGTCAAGCAGCAGCTGGCGTAAGCCATTGCCGGGGTCGGATCCCTTTCGCATCGCGGAAGGGCTCTGACCCCATTGATGCACCCGCTTCACCGCACCTTCGACCCCCGGCTGCTACAACATCCCCATGGTCGAGCAATCGCACTCCCCCGCCGACACGCGTCCCCACGGCATTCCCGCACGGCTTCGCCACTACGCCGATCGCCTGCAGGACAGCTTCCCGATGGCCGTCGCCAAGCGCTTCGTCGAAATCGACGTGCTGACCCAGGCCGCCTCGGTCTCCTTCTACGCCCTGCTGTCGATGGCACCGCTGCTGGTGCTGCTGCTGTGGCTGACCGCCTCGCTGTACCCACCGGCACAACAGACGTTGATCAGCCAGATCGGTTCGGTGGCCGGCAGCAGCGTGGCCAGCGTCGCCGACACCGTGCTGCACAACGCCAACAGCCAGCCCAGCGTCGGTTCATTGGCCGGGCTGTGGAGCACGCTGCTGCTGTTCATCGGCGCCACCGCCGTGTTCGCCCAGCTGCAGAACGCGCTGAACCGGATCTTCCACACCAGCGGCCAGCGTCTGGAAGGCATCAAGGCCTGGCTGCGCAAACGCGTGTTCTCATTCGGCGTGGTGCTGGCACTGGGCTTCCTGCTGATCCTGTCGATGACCGCCACCACCGCACTGCAGGTGGTGTTCGCGCAACTGCCCTCGGTACTGCCGGCAATCGGCTACCTGACCTCGCTGCTGCTGTACACGCTGGCCTTCGCCTTCCTCTACCACTACCTGCCGGACCGCCGCGTGGCCTGGCGCCAGGCCTTCATCGGCGGTGCCATCACCTCGGTGCTGTTCACCCTCGGCCGCTATGGCATCGGCGTCTACATCGCCACGGTGGCCCCGGGCAGCGCCTACGGTTCGATGGGCGCGCTGGTGATCTCGCTGGTCTGGATCTACTACGCCACCGCCGTGTTCTTCGTCGGTGCGTTGATGACCGCGGTGATCGACGAACGGCAGCATGCACGGGCGCAACTGGCCAGGGCCGGGGCCGATGCCGAACAGGCCAGCCCCGGCACCGCTAGCGAGTAAACTAGGGGAACCTGCCGCCCCTGCTGCGCGCCCTGCGGCCGCGCCCCGTTCTGTTGCCCATGGCCCGTATCCCCGACGCTTTCATCGACGACCTGCTCGCCCGCTCCGACATCGTCGAGGTGGTGGGCAGCCGCGTGCCGCTGAAGCGCCAGGGCAAGGAATACGCGGCGCGCTGCCCGTTCCATGATGAGCGCTCGGCCTCGTTCACGGTCTCGCCCACCAAGCAGTTCTATCACTGCTTCGGCTGTGGCGCGCACGGCACCGCGATCAGCTTCCTGATGAACTACGACCGCCTCGAATTCCTCGACGCGGTGGATGAACTGGCCAAGCGCGCAGGCATGGAAGTGCCGCGCAGCGAGAATCCGCGCAGCCCCCAGCAGCAGGACGACAGCCGCGAGCTGTACTCGGCGCTTGAGGCGGCCACGAAGTTTTTCCAGAGCAACCTGCAGGGCAGCGACAAGGCCCGCAGCTACCTGGATGGCCGCGGCGTGGATGAAGAGAACCGCGCGCGCTTCCAGATCGGCTACGCGCCGGATGGCTACAGCGGCCTGCGCGATGCGCTGGGCAAGGACGAGCGACGCATGAAGCTGCTCGATCGCGCCGGCCTGTTCTCCAAGAACGATCGCGGCCACGTCTACGACAAGTTCCGCGACCGGGTGATGTTCCCGATCTTCGACCGCCGCGGCCGGGTCATCGCCTTCGGTGGCCGCGTGTTCGAGAAGGACGACGGCCCCAAGTACCTCAACTCGCCCGAGACCGCGCTGTTCCACAAAGGCCGCGAGCTGTACGGCCTGTGGCAGGTGCGCCAGGCCAACCAGAAGATCGAGCGGCTGATCGTGGTCGAGGGCTACATGGACGTGGTCTCGCTGTTCCAGTTCGGGGTCACCCAGGCGGTGGCAACGCTGGGTACCGCAACCACGCCGGACCATGCCGAGCTGCTGTTCCGCAACGCACCGGATGTGTTCTTCTGCTTCGATGGCGACGCCGCCGGCCGCCGCGCCGGCTGGAAGGCGCTGGAGTCGGTGCTGCCGCGCATGAAGGATGGCCGCCAGGCCTTCTTCCTGTTCCTGCCCGATGGCGAAGACCCGGACACCATCGTGCGCAAGGAAGGCGCCGAGGCCTTCAACGAACGCCTGAAACAGGCCACGCCGCTGTCGCAGTTCTTCTTCGACGAGCTCACCCGCGAGATCAACCTGGGCACGCTCGATGGCAAGGCGCGCCTGGCCGAGCGCGCAAAGCCGATGCTGGCGCAGATTCCCGACGGCGCCTTCGGCGACCTGATGAAGCAGCAGCTGGCGCAGCTGACCGGCCTTGGCGGCAATGCCCAGGCAGCGCGCGCACCGATGCCGCAACGCCAGCCCTCGCGAGCGATCCAGCCCGTGGCCAAGCGCAGTCTGGTGCGCGGCGCGATCGCCGTGCTGCTGCAGCAGCCGTCGCTGGCGCTGACGCTGGGCGGCAAGCATCACTTCCAGGGCCTGCGCCTGCCCGGCGTGGAACTGCTGCTGGAGCTGCTGGGACTGGTCGAACAGCGCCCGGACATCAGCACCGGCGCCCTGCTGGAGCACTTCGACGGGCGCGAGGAACAGGCATCACTGCACACGCTGGCTGCGCAGACACTGCCTGGCACCGAGGCCAGCTGGACCCAGGAACTGCACGATGCCGTGGCCCAGCTGGAGAAACAGCTGCTGGTGCAACGTCTGGAGGAGTTGTTGGCAAAGCAGCGCCAGCAGGGTCTGGACGATACTGACAAATACGAACTGCGCGAGCTGCTGAAGGCGCGCGCCGGACTGCGCCTGTAGCGGCAGAACGTTTTCACGGAGAGGACCATGCTGCTGCGCCTGACCTGCCTGCTGTTGTTGTCGCTCTGCCTGCCGCTGACGGCCCTGGCCGAAGACGCGTCCCTCAACGAAGTCCGCCCCGGCCTGTATGCCGGCGGCCAGCCCAGCGCCGCACAGCTGCAGGCCTTGGCCGCACAGGGCGTACGCACCGTGATTGACCTGCGCCAGCCTGGCGAGGACCGGGGCTTCGATGAAATCCACGCGGCCGAATCGCTGGGCCTGCGCTATGTGCGCATTCCGGTGGCCGGCGCCGAGGGCCTGGATGCGGCCAATGTGCGCGCCGTGCACCAGGCCCTGCAGCAGAGCCAGGGGCCGGTGCTGCTGCACTGCGCCTCCGGCAACCGCGCTGGTGCCGTGCTCGGCCTGGTCAATGCCCGCTATGAGCATGCCAGCCCGGAGCAGGCGCTTCAGCTCGGCCAGCGCGCCGGCCTGAAGTCGCTGGAAGCCGCCACCCGCCAGCGCCTGGCCACACCGGTCACCTCGCCCTGAACCACCCTCCGCACCAAGGACTCTGCCCACCATGACCCGCTGGTGGTCGCGCCTGCGACCGGACAACTTCACCCTCGCCCTGCTGTGCACCGTCGGCCTGGCCTCGCTGCTGCCGATGAAGGGCGCCGCCGCCATCGTGCTCGACGATGTCACCACCGTCGCCATCGCCGCACTGTTCTTCCTGCATGGTGCGCGCCTGCCGCGCGAGTCGATCATCGGCGGCATGCTGCACTGGCGGCTGCACCTGACCATCCTGGCCTGCACCTTCATCCTGTTCCCGCTGCTGGGGCTGATGTTCAAGCCACTGTCGGGCTGGCTGCTGACCCCCGAGCTGTACCTGGGCGTGCTGTTCCTGTGCACCCTGCCCTCCACCGTGCAGTCGTCCATCGCGTTCACCTCGATGGCACGCGGCAACGTGCCCGCCGCGGTATGCAGCGCGTCGCTGTCGAGCATCCTCGGTGTGTTCCTGACGCCGCTGCTGCTGACCGCACTGGCCGGTACCTCCGGCGGCGTGCACGACCCGCTGCATGCGATCGGCGGCATCATGCTGCAGCTGCTGGTGCCGTTCGTGGCCGGCCACCTGCTGCGGCCGTGGATCGCCGGCTGGGTGGAGAAGCAGCGCGCGCTGCTGCGCTATACCGACCAGGCCACCATTCTGCTGGTGGTGTACTCGGCCTTCGGCGAAGCGGTCACCGAGGGCCTGTGGAGCAAGACGCCGCTGCTCTCGCTGCTGGCCGTGGCGGTCGTGGCCGCCGTGCTGCTCGGCATCGCGATGCCGCTGATCACCTTCATCGCGCGTCGCCTGCGCTTCAATCGCGAGGACGAGATCGCCATTGTGTTCTGCGGCTCGAAGAAGAGCCTGGCCACCGGTGTGCCGATCGCCAAGGTGTTGTTTGCGGGTGGCAGCCTCGGCGCCATCGTGCTGCCGGTAATGATCTACCACCAGATCCAGCTGATCGTCTGCGGCGTGATCGCGCAGCGGTATGCGCGGTGCAAGCCCTGACCATCGGGGAAATCATCCACGCATGGCGTGGATCTACTGTAGAGCCGCCCAAGCTCGGCTGATGATTGGCCACGCGTGGATTCACGGTTCTGCCAGCGTGCCGACGCTCAGCTGCGGCATCCACACCCACAGGTCGTATTGCCGGCCCGCATGAGTATCCACCCGCGGCCCTCGCGCCGCCTGTTCCGGCAATGGCCTGGCCGAGCATCGGTCAAGGCACGCCCAAGTCTCACCACGCTGTGCTCCCAGCCGCACACTGTAGATGTCCAGATCACGCAACGCCGATGCCATCGGCCGGGTCTGCATTTCCGGCGGCGCACCGCCCGGCCGCTGCAGCATGGCGTGCACGTTACCGGTCAGCACCAGCATGCGTGCGTCAGCCGGCAGGCGCCGGTACAGGCGCCGCAACTCGGTAGCCATGCGGTCATCGCGTGCCTGGTTGCCGCCCTTGCTGGCATTGACGTCATAGCCAACGACTTCGATCACACGCCCCTGCGACTTCAGCACGCGCAGGCTTTCGATCATCGCCAGCATGTCGCGGCTGCGACGGCCATCGTGCTGGTCGTCGCGCACGCTCCAGAAGGCACGCCTGCGCAGCTGCTGGCGTGCCTGCTCGCCGCCATCGGAAGCCAGGTAATCGCGTAACGTGGGGGTTTCGCCGCGTGGCAGTTCCAGCGCCAGCACGACCGGGCCGTTACGGCTGTAGTCGTCCACCAGCTGGCGTACCAGCAGCGGTGTCTCGCGGGTACCGTGAAATTCACCCAGCACCAGCAGGCGATGCTCACCGGCGTGCTGGCGGATCTGCACGGCGGTGTCGTCGGCATGCGCACTAAGGGCCATGCCCAGCGTCAGCAGCAGCGCCGCAGTCCAGCGGAAGATCGAATGCATCCCTGCGCCTTCCTTTCCTTGGGGTCAGGAACAGCAATGGCGACACAGCAACCGCGGTTCAAGTAGATCCACGCCATGCGTGGATGCGCCCACCATCAGACCGGGTCAGAGCCCCGACGGGGATCCGCCCCCGAGTCGAGCATGACTCGACTCTACAGCCAGGGCAGGATCCAATGGTCCACCAGCAGGAAGGCGAACAGCGCCATCAGGTAGACGATGGAGTAATAGAACATCTTCATCGAGAACAGTTCGTCCGGCGGATTGAGCATGCGCCAGGCGTACCAGAGGAACACCGCATTGAGCACGATCGCGCCGCCCAGGTAGAACGCACCGCTCATGCCCACCAGGTACGGCAGCAGGCAGACCAGCGCCAGCACCACCGAATACACCATGATCTGCTTGCGGGTGTGCACCACGCCGTGGGTCACCGGCAGCATCGGGATCTCCGCTTTGGCGTAGTCCTCGCGGCGGAAGATCGCCAGCGCCCAGAAGTGCGGCGGCGTCCAGATGAAGATGATCAGCACCAGCAGCGACGAGTACGCCCAGTCCGACGAACCCTGCATGCCGGTCACCGCAGCCCAGCCCAGCATCGGCGGCATCGCGCCGGCCAGGCCACCGATGACGATGTTCTGCGAGGTCGCACGCTTGAGGTACACGGTGTAGATCACCGCGTAGCCGATCAGCGAGGCAAAGGTCAGCACGGCGGTGATCAGGTTCACCCACAGCACCAGGATGACCATCGACAGCACGATCAGCACGCCGGCGAACACCAGCACCTGCCACGGCTTGACCTTGCCCACCACCAGCGGCCGCCACGAGGTGCGGGCCATCTGCGCATCGATGTGCGCATCCAGCAGCTGGTTGATCGCGGCGGCGGCCGAAGCGGCCAGCCAGATGCCCAGGAAGCCGAGCACGCCGGCGCGCACCTGCTCCCAGCTGGGCACGCCGGGGATGGCCAGGACCATGCCGACCAGGGCGGTGAAGACAATGAGGGCAACGACCTTGGGCTTGGTCAGGTCCCAGTACTGGCGGTAATTGGAAAACATGGAATCAGTCCGGGGCACGCAGGCGGGCCAGCAGGCTGACCAGCACGAACAACAGGGCAACGGCCACGCCGTTGTGGGCCACCGCCACTTCCAGCGGCAGCGCCAGCTTCACATTGAGGATGCCGAGGGTGACCTGCAGCACCAGCAGCGCGATCAGCGCGCTGGCCCAGCCACGCATGCTCGGCAACCGGAACAGGCGCACGCCCAGCCACAGCAGGTAGAGGGCCACCACCACCGCGAACAGGCGGTGTGCCATCTGGATGGCGATGCGCGAGGCGCCATCCAGCACGCCGCCTTCGTAATCCACGCCGATGCCACGCCACAGGGTGAAGCCTTCGACGAAGTTATGCTGCGGCCACCACTGGTTGGCGCAGCGCGGGAAGTTGTCCAGCGAGGCGCTGCCACCGCCGCAGGCCAGCGCCGCGTAATTGGCGCTGACCCAGCCCCCCAGCGCGATCTGGGTGACCAGCACCGCTACGCCGATGCGCAGCAGCCACTTCAGCTTCGGCGCCTCGGCCAGGGTGATCGGCATGTGCGTCGCGCGCCAGGCCATCCACACCAGCAGGCCGAACATCAGCATGCCACCGAGCAGATGGCCCATCACTACGATGGGTTTGAGCAGCAGGGTCACCGTCCACATGCCCAGCAAGGCCTGGAAGATCACCACCGCCAGGGTCAGCAATGCAGCGCGCGCCAGGTCGATGTTGCTCCAGCGCAGCGCGGCGATCAGCAGGACCGCCTCACCGATCAACGCCAGCACGCTGGCCGTGCCATGCCAGCCCATCATGTACAGCGGTATGCCGGCGGCCACCAGCACGCAGGCGGTCACCACCGCCGTGCTTCCGAATCGCCGCTTGCGCGTGGCCAACAGGGCCAGGGTCAGGATCTCGATGCCCAGCGCGCCAGCCAGGAAGCGGTGCACCTGCTCACGCCAGGCCTTGTGGGTCTCCAGCGGGCGGATCTCCGCCGCCGGGTGGCCGATGGTCTCTTCCACATGCTGCGGCCAGGTGGCCTGGCCATAGCAGGTCGGCCAGTCCGGGCAGCTCAGGCCGGCATCGGACAGGCGCACGAACGCGCCGAACATGATCGTGCTCGCGGTCATGATCATGGCGAACCACGCCAGGCGGTGGAAATTGCGGTGCAGCGCCGGACGCGCGGAAAGGCTCATCAAACGGGACTCACTTCAGTTTCAGCAACGTGGCCATGTCCTTGCGCAGGCCACCCAGGTCGGTGCCCGGGGCATGACGCATGATCACGAAGCCGTTCGGATCGATCACGTAGACCGGCAGGCCAGCCGGATCGTCGACGCCGGGCAGGGCCGCGCGCAGTGCTGGCGACGGAGCCAGCGGCCGCAGCGCGGGCAGCGAGGCGATCGACGCCGGTGGCGTTCCCAGCCACAGGATTTCGACATTATCGGCGTTATGGCCGAACAGCTGCCACACCTTGCCCAGTCCCTGCGACAAAGTGACGCACTGCGCGTCGCAGGCACCGGCCGGCGCCACCAGCAGACGCCAGGTACGGGCCTCGGGGTTCCAGGCGTAGGGCTGGCCGCTGGCCAGGGTCGGCGCCTGCTGGCGCAGGTCCACCGGCGGCTTCAGCAGCTGGCCGGCATTGCGGTGCCCGGTCGGTTGCCAGCCGGAGAAGCGCAGCACGGCGGCCAGTGCCATCGCACCGAAGAACACGGCAAACAGCAGCACCAGGGTCCGGCGGCCGGAGCCGCGCGCCTGCGGGGACGTAGCAGTGTTCATGCGGGGCATTTTCTCATGGTTGGGTAAGGGATGCGGGTGTGGTGCCCCGGTAGTGCCGGCCGCTGGCCGGCATCCAGGAATCCAAGGGGATGCCGGCCAGCGGCCGGCACTACCGGGCCACGGCACGTCTCCTGCGCCACTCCAGCCCCAGCGCGACCACCAGCACGGTCAGGGCCAGGCCGAACCACTGCACGGCGTAGCCCAGGTGACGCTGCGGCGGCAGCGTGTTCGGCAGCAGGTCCAGATCGCGTTCGTCGCCGAATGGCAGTGCCGGGTCCAGGCGCAGGACGCGTTCGGGTAACGCCTGCAGCCCCAGCGCGCGCGCCAGGCCTTCGGCCGGCAGACGGCTGGCCAGCCAACGCCCGGCCTCATCGGTAGCGGAGAACGCCGGGCCCAGTGCCAGTCCCGCCGACGGCGGCGGCGCCAACAACCCACGCACCGCCACCGGCGAAGGCGGCGCCGGCACATCCGGCAGCGTGCGATCCGGCGGCAGCGCGCGCCAGCCGAGGTCGACCAGCAGCGCGCTGCCTCCGTCACTGCGGAACGGACGATAGATCTTCACCCCGGCGCGACCATGCCGGGTCTGGTTGTCCAGCAGCACCACGCCGGGCAGGAAGCGGCCGTGGTCGGCCACGCCGTGCAACGCGCCGGGCGCCGCCAGAGCCTGCGCCAGTGGCAGCGCCTGTGCCACGGCTGGACCTTGTGCATCCAACATTGCCTGTTTGGCATGCATGCGCTGCAGCTGCCACAGCCCCAACGCGGTGAAAGCAGCCATCGCCAGCAGCGCCAGCAGCCAGCCGATCAGGCGCGTGTGCTGGCGCATCATGACAAGTCCGCGCAAACGCGGTCAGATAGGCCCATCCACCCTGCCCTCGAGCCGCGCATGAGTGATTCGCTGAAGACCCTGCTGGTAATCGCGTTTCTGATCGTCATCGTCTGGAATCTGGGCGCCGGCCTGTATTACCTGCTGGTCGACCGCGGCCAGACCAAGCGCACGGTCAACGCACTGACACGCCGCATCGGGGTGTCGGTGGCCTTGATCGTACTGGTGATCGTGAGCATCTACATGGGCTGGATCAAACCGCACGGCATCGGCGGCTGAGGCCACCGATACGTGCGCGGTCAAAGCACGTAGACGAACATGAAGAGCATCAGCCACACCACGTCGACGAAGTGCCAGTACCACGCGGCGGCTTCGAAACCGAAATGGTTGTCGCGGGTGAAGTGCCCCTTGGCCGAACGCAGCCACATCACGATCAGCATGATCGTGCCCAGCAGCACGTGCGCGCCGTGGAAGCCGGTCAGCATGAAGAACGTTGAACCGTAGATGCCCGAGCCCAGCGTCAGGTTCAGTTCCTTGTAGGCGTGGATGTACTCCTCCGCCTGCAGGGTCAGGAAGCCGAGGCCGAGCACCACGGTCAGGCCCAGCCAGATCAGCAGCTGGCGACGGTTGCCGGCCTTCAGCGCGTGATGGGCGATGGTCAGGGTCACGCCGGAGGTCAGCAGGATCAGCGTGTTGATCAGCGGCAGGCCCCAGGCCGGAATGGTCTGGAACGCGCCACCGATCGCCGCCGGGCCATTGGTGGGCCAACCCGCCGAATAGCCCTGCCAGAGCAGCTCGTTGGTCATCACCCCGCGGCCTTCGCCGCTGAGCCACGACAGGCCCAGGTTGCGGGTGTAGAACAGCGCGCCGAAGAACGCACCGAAGAACATCACTTCGGAGAAGATGAACCAGATCATCCCCATCCGGAACGAGCCATCGACCTGATGGTTGTAGTTGCCGGCCTGCGATTCGCGCACCACGTCGCTGAACCACCAGAACAGGGTCAGCACCAGCATCGCGATGCCGATGTAGAACGTCCAGCGTCCCCAGCTGGCATCGTTGAGCCAGCTGGCCACACCGACCATGGTCACCATCATCGCGATGGAACCCACGAACGGCCATTTGCTCTGGGCCGGGACGAAGTACACGTTGGCGTCGGTCGGTGTCTGGGCCATGTCGGTATCCGAGGTCAGGGTGCGGCGTGCGCGCCTTCCGAGGTGGCGGCCGGAGCCAGCCGATCGGACAGCGCGTCGTTGCGGTAGAAGGTGTAGGACAGCGTGATCGTCTTGATCTCCGGTGGCAGGTCCGGATCGACGATGAAGCGCACCGGCATGTCGCGCTTCTCGCCGGCCTGCAGCGTCTGCGCGGTGAAACAGAAGCACTCGGTCTTGCTGAAGAAGCCCGACGCACGCGCCGGTGCCACCGAAGGCACCGCGCTGCCGACCACTGCCTGCTGGCTGTCATTGCGGGCGAAGTACAGCGCTTCGTTGAGTTCGCCGGGCACCACGTCCATGGTCAGCTGCTCGGGATGGAACGACCATGGCAGCCGTGAGTTGACCCCGCCATCGAATTCCACGCGCACGGTGCGCTTGCCGGCCGCCGCGCCGGTACTGGCCTCGCTGCCGGGACCGCGTTCCAGGCGCACGCCGAACACCTTTTCGCAGGCGATGCGGTACAGCGGTACCAGCGAGAACGTGAGCAGGAACACCGCCACCGCCACGCCGATCAGGCGCGGCAGCCCCGCACTGCGTGACGGTGTGGTGGCCGGCGCCTCGCTCATCGGCCGATCACCCCGCTGAGGATGAAACCGACGTAGACCAGCACGGCGATGGCGCCGACCCACATCGCCGTGCGCCTGGCGCGCTGGCGTTGCTGCTCGATGCTTCCACCCTGGTAGAGCCGACCGCTGGTCGGCTGCGCTTCGCTGTTGTAGAGCCGACCGTTGGTCGGCTGCTTTTCGTCAGTCGAGCATGGCTCGACTCTACCGATCGGGAGCGGGCTTTCGTTATGCATGCCCCACCTCAATGCGTGATGTCGTCATGCGCCAGATCCCCCGGGCGGATGGTCGGCGGCGTGGTGAACGTATGCGCCGGTGCCGGCGACGGCAGCGTCCATTCCAGGCCGCGCGCACCTTCCCACGATCGGGCCTCGGCCTTCTCGCCATTGCGCAGCGAGGACAGCAGGATCGCGGCCATCATGAACGGGGTGACGAACATGCCGAACGCGCCGATCGAGCTGATCAGGTTCCAGTCGGCGAAGGCCACGCTGTAATCGGGAATGCGGCGCGGCATGCCGGCCAGGCCGAGGAAGTGCTGCGGGAAGAACAGCAGGTTGACGAACACGATCGACCACCAGAAGTGCACCTTGGCCCACTTCTCGCTGTACATCCGCCCGGTCCACTTCGGCCACCAGTAGTACACCGCCGCGATCAGCGCGAACACCGCGCCGGTCACCAGCACGTAGTGGAAGTGCGCGACCACGAAGTAGGTGTCGTGGTACTGGAAGTCAGCCGCCACGATGGCCAGCATCAGGCCGGAGAAGCCACCGATGGTGAACAGGATGACGAAGGCCACCGACCACAGCATCGGCGCCTCGAACGTCAGCGAGCCACGCCACATGGTGCTGACCCAGTTGAACACCTTCACCCCGGTCGGGATCGAGATCAGCATGGTGGCGAACATGAAGTAGATCTCGCCGCCCAGTGGCATGCCCACGGTGAACATGTGGTGGGCCCAGACGATGAACGACAGGAACGCGATCGCGGCGGTGGCGTACACCATCGCCTGGTAGCCGAACAGCGGCTTGCGGCTGAAGGTCGGGATGATCTCGCTGACCACGCCGAAGGCGGGCAGGATCATGATGTAGACCTCGGGGTGCCCGAAGAACCAGAAGATGTGCTGGTACATCACCGGGTCACCGCCACCGGCGGCGTTGAAGAAGCTGGTACCGAAGAACTTGTCGGTCAGCAGCATGGTCACCGCACCGGCCAACACCGGCATCACCGCGATCAGCAGGAAGGCAGTGATGAGCCAGGCCCAGCAGAAGATCGGCATCTTCAGCAGGTCGATACCCGGCGCGCGCATGTTCAGCACGGTGGCGATGATGTTGATCGCGCCCATGATCGAACTGATGCCGGCCACGTGGATCGCGAACACGCTGAAGGCCACGTTGTAGCCGCCCTGCAGCGACAGCGGCGGGTACAACGTCCAGCCGCCGGCCGGTGCACCGCCAGGGAGGAACAGGGTCAGCAGCAGCAGGCTGAAAGCCACCGGCAACAGCCAGAACGACCAGTTGTTCATTCGCGGCAGCGCCATGTCCGGCGCGCCGATCTGCAGCGGGATCATCCAGTTGGCGAGGCCGACGAAGGCCGGCATCACGCCGCCAAAGATCATCACCAGCGCATGCACGGTGGTCATCTGGTTGAAGAACTCGGGCTTGACGAACTGCAGGCCCGGCTGCGCCAGCTCGGCACGGATCACCACGCTCATCGCCGCACCGATGATGAACATGATGAAGCTGAAACCCAGGTACAGCGTGCCGATGTCCTTGTGGTTGGTCGAGAAGAACCAACGCTCGAAGAAACTCTGCTGGTGATGGTGATCGTCGTGCCCAACTGCCGAGTGCGCCATTGCAAAACACCTCTCAGAATCGGTTGTCACCACGGCCGCGAACGGCCGCGGGCTTTACATCACGCTCCGCTGGCCGCGGTGGCAGGCGCGCTGCCGGCTTCAGCAGCGGCAGGCGCAGCAGGTGCCTCTCCCGTCGGTGCAGCCGGTTCGGCAGGTGCCGCAGGCGTTGCCGGCTCGGCGGGCGGCGCCGGCTTGCGCTGCGCCAGCCACTGCTTGAACTCTTCCTTGGACACCGCCTCGACCACGATCGGCATGAAGCCATGGTCCTTGCCGCACAGCTCGGCGCACTGGCCGCGGTAGACGCCGGGCTGCTCGATGCTGGTCCAGGCCTCATTGATGAAACCGGGGATGGCGTCCTGCTTCCAGCCCAGCGCCGGCACCCACCAGGCGTGGATCACGTCGTCGGAGGTGATGACGAAGCGCACCTTGGTATCGACCGGCAGCACCAGGCGGTTGTCGACATCCAGCAGGTAATGCGGGTGAGTCTCGCGGGTCGGCACGATGCCACTTTGCCGCACGCGGTCGGACTCGCGGTCCAGGCGGCTGGTGAAGGTGACGTTCTCGCCGAGATATTCGTACTTCCACATCCACTGGTAGCCGGTGACCTTCACCGTCATCTCGGCATCGCGGGTGTCGTACATCTTGATCAGGTTGGCCGTGGCCGGCCATGCCATCACGATCAGGATGATCACCGGGATCACCGTCCAGATGATCTCGGCCTTGGTGTTGTGGCTGAAGGTGGCGGCGACCGCACCCTTGGATTTGCGGAACTTGAAGATGGCGTAGGCCATCGCCCCGAACACGATGACGCCGATCACCGTGCAGATGATCAACGAGAGATTGTTCGATTCCCAGGCCAGGCGCGAGGTCTGGGTCACCCCCTTGCCCATGTTCAGCTGCCACGGCTTGGGATCGGCCGCCTGGGCCCAGGCCAACGCCGGCATCAGTCCCCCGGCCACCATGGCGGCGACCGCTGCAACGCACTTCGTGCCCCACCTGCTGCTTTGCTTCATTGCCTAGACCCTTAGCGTCGTCGGTTGCCGCCATCGCTGGCGGCGAGCAAGCTTTCAAGTGTCTCTGCGAGCGTCTGACGTTCGGCCGGCGCGAGGAAACTCCCCACCTCCACCTGCCGGCCGCTGGATGCCAGCCGGACCCTCTCGTCGTCGGTGAGCAGGCGCACCCAGTGGGGGTGGGCCCGGAACACCGGCGATCCACCGGGTACGGGGATGACCTCCACGTACGCCGGCACTACCCGGATCTCCTCCTGCCGTTCACCACTGCGCCACAAGGCACGCAGTGCCGCTGCCAGCACCAGGCTGTACAGCAGCGCGAACAGGGGGGCGAATGCATTGCCGGCCAACCACCCGAGGGCGGACACCAGCCACATCGCACCCGACAACACGGTGAACAACAGGACGAACTGCCGGGCATCGAGCGCCCGTGGGGGACGCAGCCGCAGCTGCGTACCTGACCCATCCGGAGCTGGAAGCACCTCGATCATGTCGCAACCGCGTTCCTGCCGCGGGAAACGTCTCGATGGTAGCCCCGCCCTCTCGCCGGTAGCAAGGGTGCATTCACACTTTTTCCCATGCTGCAACACAGCATGAGGTCGGCGGTGCGAATGACGAATTCAGCACAAATTCTGCCGAGCTTGCTGAACACGCTGAATCCACCGCAGCTAGGGGCTATCAGCGCTTCACGAAGGTGGCTGAGGGGCACTTCCGCAACCCGCAAAAATGATTAAAATCGCCAAGTTTTCCACTGGCCGGACCGGCATGAACGCACCTTCCTCCTCCCCTGCCGCCACCGACGCCCTGCGTCCCGGCGCGCTGCTGTCGCCGGAACTGCCGGCGCCCCCCAACCCGTTCCGCCAGGCCATCACCGATGGCTGGTTGAAGGACGAGGCCAGCCACGTGCGCGAGCTGCTGGCGCAGGCCCGCCTGCCCGCCGAGGAGCAGGCCAAGGTACAGGCGCTGGCCGCCGACCTGGTCGGCCGCGTGCGCGTGCGTGCCAAGGACCAGGGCGCGATCGAAGCCTTCATGCGCCAGTACGACCTGGGCAGCGAGGAAGGCGTGCTGCTGATGTGCGTGGCCGAGGCGCTGCTGCGCATTCCGGACCAGGACACCGCCGACAAGCTGATCCGCGACAAGCTGGCCGATGCCGACTGGGAAAAGCACCTGAGCGGCAGCGACTCGGTGCTGGTCAACGCCTCCACCTGGGGCCTGATGCTGACCGGCAAGCTGGTGCAGATGAACGACGCCACCCGCGCCGATGCGCCCAGCGCGTTCAAGCGCCTGGTCGGCCGCGTCGGTGAGCCGGTGGTGCGCCTGGCCGTGCGCCAGGCGATGAAGATCATGGGCCACCAGTTCGTCATGGGCCGCACCATCAGCGAAGCGCTGTCGCGCTCGCACAAGGGCGACAACGCCAGCTACCGCTACTCCTTCGACATGCTGGGCGAAGGCGCGCTGACCATGAAGGACGCGCTGCGCTACCTGGAAGACTACCGTCGTGCGATCCACGCCATCGGCGGCGATCACAAGGCACGCGGCGGCCGTCCGGATGGCGACGTCAACAACGCCCCGGGCATCTCGATCAAGCTGTCGGCGCTGTACCCGCGCTACGAGCACGCCAAGCGCGAGCGCGTGCTGAAGGACCTGGTGCCGGGCGTGCTGGAACTGGCACAGCTGGCCAAGAGCTACGGCATCGGCTGCACCGTCGACGCCGAAGAGTCCGACCGCCTGGAACTGTCGCTGGACATCATCGAGCAGGTGTTCTCCGATGCGTCGCTGGCCGGCTGGGATGGCTTCGGTGTGGTCGTGCAGGCCTACCAGAAGCGCACGCCGTACACGATCGACCACCTGGCCGACATGGCCCGCCGCGCCGGTCGCCGCCTGCAGGTGCGCCTGGTCAAGGGCGCCTACTGGGACGCCGAGATCAAGCGCGCGCAGATCGAAGGCTATCCGGGCTACCCGGTGTTCACCCGCAAGCAGAACACCGACGTCTCCTACCTGGCCTGCGCCAAGCGCCTGTTCACCCATGCCGACGCGATCTACCCGATGTTCGCCACGCACAACGCACACACCATCGCGGCCGTGCGCAGCATCGCCAATGGCGGCGTGTACGAGCACCAGAAGCTGCACGGCATGGGCGACGACCTGTACGCCGAAGTGGTGCCGGCCGACCGCTTGAACCTGCCCTGCCGCGTGTATGCGCCGGTCGGTTCGCATGAAGACCTGCTGCCGTACCTGGTGCGTCGCCTGCTGGAAAACGGCGCCAACTCCAGCTTCGTCAACCGCATCACCGACGAGCGCGTGCCGATCGCCGACCTGATCCGCGATCCGGTCGAGATGGTTGCTTCGTTCGAATCGATTCCGCATCCCAAGATCCCGCTGCCGGTTGACCTGCTGCGCAGCCAGAACCACGACAGGAAGAACTCCATGGGCGCCAACCTCGCCAACGACAACGAACTGCGCGCCCTCGCCGAGCAGATCAACGCTGCAGTGAAGCCGTGGCAGGCCGCCCCGCTGGTGCCGGGTGCCAACCCGGCCGGCGCCGCGCTGCCGGTGACCAACCCGGCCGACACCCGCGAAGTGGTCGGCCAGTGGCTGGCCGCCGATGCCGCCACCGTGCAGAAGGCCCTGGCCAACGCCGTGGCCGCGCAGCCGGCCTGGAACCGCACCCCGGCCGCCAGCCGCGCCGCCATCCTCGAGCACGCCGCCGACCAGCTGGAAGCGCGCATGCCGGAGTTCATGGCGCTGTGCGTGAAGGAAGCCGGCAAGAGCCTGCCCGACAGCATCGCCGAAGTGCGCGAAGCCGTGGATTTCCTGCGCTACTACGCCAAGCAGGCACGCGAGCAGTTCAGCCACGCCGAGAAGCTGCCGAGCCCGACCGGTGAGTCCAACGAGCTGCAACTGCACGGCCGTGGCGTGTTCGTCTGCATCAGCCCGTGGAACTTCCCGCTGGCGATCTTCCTGGGCCAGGTCGCTGCCGCCCTGGCCGCCGGCAACAGCGTCATCGCCAAGCCGGCCGAGCAGACCAACCTGATTGGCTACTACGCGGTGAAGCTGCTGCATGACGCCGGCGTGCCGGCCGAGGTGGTGCAGTTCCTGCCGGGCGACGGTGCCACCGTCGGTGCCGCGCTGACCGCCGACCCGCGCGTGGCCGGCGTGGCCTTCACCGGCTCCACCGACACCGCCCGTGCGATCAACCGCGCGATGGCCGCACGTGACGCCGCCATCGGTGTGCTGATTGCCGAGACCGGTGGCCAGAATGCCTTCATTGCCGACTCCTCGGCACTGCCGGAACAGCTGGTCAAGGACGCGATCGGTTCGGCCTTCACCTCTGCCGGCCAGCGTTGCTCGGCCGCGCGCGTGCTGTTCGTGCAGGACGACATCGCCGACAAGGTGATGACCATGCTGGCCGGCGCGATGAAGGAACTGAAGGTCGGCAACCCCGGCCTGCTGTCCACCGACGTCGGCCCGGTGATCGACGCCGACGCGCTGAAGATCCTGCAGGACCACGCCGAACGCATGGACCGCGAAGCGCGCCTGATTGCTGCCGCCGAGCTGTCTGCCGAAGCGGCCAATGGCACCTTCTTCGCACCGCGTGCGTACGAACTGAAGGACCTGGGCCAGCTGCAGAAGGAAGTGTTCGGTCCGGTCCTGCACGTGATCCGCTGGAAGGGCGACCAGCTCGACGCGGTGATCGACCAGATCAACGCCACCGGCTACGGCCTGACCCTGGGCGTGCATTCGCGCATTGACGAGACCGTCGACCGCATCAGCAACGGCGTCCATGTCGGCAACGTCTACGTCAACCGCAACCAGATCGGTGCGGTGGTCGGCGTGCAGCCGTTCGGCGGCCAGGGCCTGTCCGGCACCGGTCCGAAGGCCGGCGGCCCGCACTACCTGCTGCGCTTCGCCACCGAAAAGACGGTGACGGTGAATACCACCGCCGCCGGTGGCAACGCCTCGCTGCTGACCCTGGGCGACTGATCGCCCGGTTGATGCGGTGAACGAAAAACCCCGCGAAAGCGGGGTTTTTTGTGCCTTGTTTCCTGTAGCGCCGAGCCCATGCTCGGCTTGCACGGTGCAGCCGAGCATGGGCTCGGCTCTACCCCCGCATCAGGTGCCGCCAGTGGCGCAACGCCACCAGCGCGTTGATCCAGAAGCCCACGTACAGGATCGAGGTCAGGTGCAGGCCACGGCTGTAGTACAGCGGCACTGCCACGGTGTTCACCAACAGCCACACCCACCACGATTCCAGCTTGCGCCGCATCATCAGGATCTGCGCGATCACGCTCAGCACCAGTACCGCCGAATCGATGTACGGCGCATAGGCATTGGTCAGGCGGGTCAGCATCCAGCCGTAGCCGAACGTGGCCACCACCGCCAGCGGCGCCAGCCAGGCCCATGCACGCGGTCGCAATGAGGTGATCGGCAGCGGCGCACCGTGATCGCCGCGCAGCCACTGCCACCAGCCCAGCACGCTGATGGCAATGAAGAAGAACTGCAGCACCATGTCCGCGTACAGATGCGAGCGCTCGAACACCGCGGCAAACAGCGCACAGCCGACGATGCCCAGCCACCAGGTGTGCACGTTGTTGCGGCCGGCCAGCAGGATCGAGCCGGCGACGGCGATGTTGGCGGCCAGCTCCAGCTGGAAGTTCGGATCGGACAGGTTCATGGCGCTATTGTCGTGGATCCACGCCGTGGATGGCTGCGATCTTCGGTAGATCCACGCCACGCGTGGATGGCCCGTGGCCACAGAAAAAGAAAGCCCCGCTTGCGCGGGGCCTTCCGTGTGCTGCGTCAGGCCGAGGCCCGAATCAGAACTTGTACTGGAACGAAGCCGCCAGCACGTCGCCACGGACCTTGTACTTGCCCGACAGCGAGTTGCCCTGGTTGGCAGTGGTGGCACGCACGTTCACGTTCGGATCGCTGGTGAACAGGTGGGTGTAGCCAAAGTTGTACTCGGTGTTTGCCGACGGGGTCCAGCCCACGCCCAGCGACAGCCACTTGCGGCTGGTATCCGGCACGCGCACGTCGCGGTGGGCGTCGGTGGTCGGGGTCTGGTCCAGCGCAACACCACCGCGCAGGGTGACGGTGTCGCTCAGCTTGTAGTCGGCGCCCAGCGACACGAAGGTGGTGTCACGGTAGCCGAACTCCAGGACCGAGTCCGCCTGCGGCGACGCGTAGTCGACGGTGACGCTGTCAAAGGCGGTCGACCAGGCGGTACGGGTCACGTCGCCCATCACGGTCCAGCGGTCGTTGACCTTGTGGGTCACGCTCAGGGTGGCCGAGGCCGGCATGGTCACCGTGGCCTTGCCGCTGGTGTCCATGAACCAACCGCGGGTACGCGGCGAGTTGGTCAGCAGCGAACGTGCGCGGTCGGCGCCGCTGAAGGTCGCATCACCACCGGTGATCTTGTGCTCGACCTTCGAACGGTAGCTCAGGCCGATGTGGGTGTTCTCGTCGATCGAGAACAGGCCACCGACGGTCCAGCCCACGGCATTGTTGTCACCCTCGATCTTCAGGGTGCCATCCGCGCTGCCCGGGGCGAAGCCCGGAGCGCCGGCGCCGGCCAGGATGCTGCCGTAGTCGACGGCGTTGCTCAGCTCGATGGTCAGGTGCTCGACGAACACCGACGCGCCGAACGACACGTACGGGTTGACGTCATACGACGCGGCGAAGCCAAGGTCGATGGCCTTCAGATCGGTCTTCAGGCCGCTGTAACGACCGACCCAACCGTTGTCGTATTCGGTCTTGAAGCCGAACGGTGCGGTCAGCGACACACCGAAGTGGGCCTTCTCGCCGATCGGCATGTGGAAGTACGCAGCCGGGACCGGAGCGATCATGCCGGCGTCGCCGCCGTCACCACCGGTCTGCGGGCGGCCTGCCGCATTGCGGCCCTGGCCCTTGAACTCGGCCTTGAAGCTGATGGCGCTCAGGTCGCCCTGGACCATCGTGCCTTCCAGCTGGCGCATGCCGGCCGGGTTGACGGCGATGATGGAGGCGTCGCCTTCGGCGCTGCCGGAACCGGCGAACGCGCGGCCGAGGCCCTTGGCGCTGTT
Organism: Stenotrophomonas sp. GD04054; assembly: GCF_029836955.1. Taxonomy (NCBI): domain Bacteria; kingdom Pseudomonadati; phylum Pseudomonadota; class Gammaproteobacteria; order Lysobacterales; family Lysobacteraceae; genus Stenotrophomonas; species Stenotrophomonas sp. GD04054. Next base: position 48,598 of record NZ_JAOECR010000031.1, read on the forward strand.
TTCCTTCAGCTGGAAGGCAGCAGCGTTGGCGTCGGCGGCGGCCAGCGCACCGGCAACGCCGACGGCCAGCAGGGTCAGACGGGCAATGGTGGAAGCGGTTTGCATCGTAGTTCTCTCTCCGGTAAGCGGTGATGGTGCTCTGAGTGCGCCTGCGCCCGGCAGGCCTTGGGGCCCTTCGGAGCGCGCCGGATTCCCCTCCCGACATACGACGCCGTATGCGAGTATTACCCAGAGCTGTTAATGAAACAATAACAGCGCAGGCGCTTTTTTCGTCCCAGAAGCTGAACAGGACAATCCCCGCCGTAAGCGCCCACACGCTAGGCTATTGCCCATGTTCGTCTCCCTCCCGTCGCGCAAGAAGGCGGCCCTGCGCTGGGCCACGCCCGTGCTGTTTGCGGCACTGTGGCTGGCGTTCCTGTGGTCGATCTCGCGTCCGGACGACGCCCGCGGCAGCCTCTGGCTGGACTGGGGCGCGCTGTCCACCGGCCTGACCCACCCGCTGGACTGGTGGGCGACCCTGCAGGACGGCAGCGTGCTGCGGCTGTTCACGGCCCTGTTCCTGCACGCGGACTGGTCACACCTGCTGGGCAACCTGGTGTTCCTGCTGATCTTCGGCCTGCCTGCTGAGCGGGTGCTGGGCCCGTGGCGGCTGCTGCTGCTGTTCCTAGTCGGAGGCGCGGTGTCCAACCTGGTGGCGATCTACACCATGGGCAGCCCGGACCAGATCATCATCGGTGCCAGCGGCGCGGTGTCCGCACTGATCGGCGCCTATCTGGCCCTGTTCCCGGGCGCCCGGCTGGGCGTGGTCATTCCGCTCGGCCTGTTCCTGGAGTTCGTGCGCGCCCCGGCCTACCTGCTGATCGGCGTCTGGGCCGCCCTGCAGGTGGTGTTCGCCCATATCGGCCCAAGCTTCGGCATGGTCGCCTGGTGGGCGCACATCGGCGGCTTCGTGTTCGGCGTGGTGTACGGGGTCTACGTGCGGGCGGCCATCGCCCGCCGCCTGCGCAAGCGCCACGGCTTCTGACCCCTGGTAGTGCCGGCCGCTGGCCGGCTCCACGCGCACCCGCTCGTTCGTGGCGTCGAGCGTGCTCGACTCCTTCATCGATATGGATCTGCTCCGTCCGCGATGACGCCGAATGCGTCACTCGCGACTGACCACCAACGTGTTGTGGTGGGTATCGAACAGCAGCGTAGCGCCGTCATCCAGCACCACGAAGTACTCAAAGAACGGCAACTCGCCGAGCAAAGGAATCAGTTCACTTGCCTGCAGAGTCCAGATCGGCCACGGCACTGCGCGCTCATCTGACGCTACCAGGCACATTTCACCGTTCACTTCCGCCAGCAGTTCAGCCAGGCAGGAAAGGCCTTCATCGCTGCTGTCGTATTGGATCGTCTGATCAGACGTCGCTTTGCCTGCCCACCAATAGACAAAGCGCGGATCGATTCCATGGCGGACCGCCAGGGATTCCAGCAAGGTGGCGGCCCGGTCAGGTGGCAGCGGATCACGACCAAGCAGTTGGCTGATCGTAGTCGCCAGGTTCGAATCGTCCATGGGCCGATTCTATCGGGCGACGCCTCGGCCGCGTCACCTTGTGGATGAGCAGGGTGTCCGCCGGGCACAGCCCGGCGCTACCGTCAGGGCTTGGCCGGGACCGGAATGGGCTTCGCTTCCGGCTTCGCTTCCGGCTTCGCTTCCGGCTTCGCGGCAGCGGCCTTCGCAGCCTTGGCCGCATCCACTTTCGCCGCTTCGGCCTTCAAGCGTGCAGCCACCGAACCCGGGGTCTTCAGCTCGGCCAGCGCGTCGTTGATCGGGCCATCGCCCGGCAGTACCGCACCGGCGTGATAGCCCTCGGTGCCCTCGTCGTCACCGCGCAGATGACCCGGCAGGGTCGCTTCGCTGTAATCGCTCAGGCTGGCCGGCAGTGCATCCTCGGCCGGCGTAGCGGCCGGCTTCAGTTCGACCTCCGGCACGATGCCCGTGGCCTGGATCGACTTGCCGCTGGGCGTGTAATAGCGCGCGGTGGTCAGCTTCACCGAGTCACCGTTGTCCAGCGGCAGCACGGTCTGCACCGAGCCCTTGCCGAAGGTGCGGCTGCCAACCACGCGGGCGCGCTTGTTGTCGCGCAGTGCGCCGGCCAGCACTTCCGAGGCACTGGCCGAACCGGCGTCGACCAGCACCACCACCGGTGCGCCCTTCAGCAGGTCGCCCGGCGTTGCATCGAAACGTGCATCGCTGATGCTGATGCGGCCGCGGGTACTGACGATGTTGCCCTTGTCGAGCAGGTCGTCGGCCACCTGCACGGCAGCGGTCAGCAGGCCACCCGGGTTGCTGCGCAGATCCAGCACCAGGCCCTTGAGCTGGCCACCGGACTGCTTCTGCAGCTGCTGCACGTGCTTCTGGAAGTCCGAACCGGTGTCGGCCTGGAAGGTGCTCAGGCGGATGTAGCCATAGCCCGGTTCCAGCAGGCGGCTGCGCACGCTGGTCACGCGGATGGTCTGGCGGGTGAGGCTGACATCGAACGGCTTGGGCTTGCCTTCGCGCACGATGGTCAGCACCACCTTGCTGCCGGCCGGTCCGCGCAGCGGTTCGCTGGCATCGATCGCGCTGATCGGCTTGCCGTCGATGGCGATGATCAGGTCACCGGCGAGGATGCCGGCCTTGGCCGCCGGCGTGTCGTCGATCGGCGAGATCACCTTCATGCTGGCGTTGTCCGGCTGCTGCTGCAGCTCCACGCCGATGCCTTCGTAGGCGCCGCTGGCCTGTTCGTCGAAGGCCTGCGCGTCTTCCTTGTTGAAGTAGGTGCTGTGCGGGTCGAGGTCGAGCAGCAGGCCACGCACCGCTGCCTGCATCAGCTTCTTGTCATCGACCGGATCGACGTAGGCGGCCCGCACTGCGTTGTAGACGGCCACGAAGCGGCGGATGTCCTCCAGCGGCACCTTCGAGGTCACCGCCTCCTCGCTGCTCGCTGCCTGCCCGCCGGTTTCCTGGCTCGGGGCGGGCGCGGTCTGCTGCGCCCAGGACAGCGCTGGCAACAGGGCCAGCAAGAGGGTGGCGGTACGGGCTGCGCGCATGGATCACTCCTGTCGACGGTGGCATGGTGCCCAAGGCACATGCACCGATTATGCGCGAAGCACAGCTAAATTCCCGTTGAATCCGGCCCGCACGTGGCGAGCCGGGATTCAGCGCCGCTGCAGCCAGCTGTCCGGATTCACCGGTTGCCCGCCACGACGCAGCTCGAAGTACAGCGCGGTGACCCCTTGGCCCCCAGAGTTGCCGACCTTGGCCACCGCATCGCCACGGCTGACCCGTGCACCGGCGTCCTTGAGCAGGGTGTCGTTGTGGGCGTACAGGCTCATGTAGCCATTGCCGTGGTCGACGATCAGGATCATGCCGTAGCCGGTCATCCAGTCGGAGAACACCACGGTGCCGTCGGCCACGGCGGTGACGGTGCTGCCGGCCGGTGCGCCGATCAGCACGCCGCTGCTGGTACGCCCGTCAGGCAGCTTGCCGCCGTAGCGGGCCAGCAGGTTGCCGGACAACGGCCAACCCAGGCCCCCCACCTTCGGCGCCGGTGCGGAAGCCACCGCCGGCGGAACCTTGGTGGGCGGTGGCGGCCGTCCCTGTGCCGCGGCCTGGCGTGCGGCACGTTCGGCAGCGGCCTTCTCCGCTGCCGCACGGCGCGCAGCCGCGCGACGCTCGGCCTCGGCACGGGCGGCGGCCGCACGCAGATTGGCCAGCAGTGTTTCCAGCGCCTTGGCGTCCTGGCCCAGCGCCTGTTCCTTCTCGCGCTGGTCCTTGAAGCGCTCGTCCAGCGAGGCCACGGTCTTTGCACGATCGCGGCGGTCGGCTTCCAGCGCCGCTGCCTGCTGCTTCTGGTCCTGCTGCGCCCCCTGCAGCTTCTGCTTGCGCTCGGCAATCTGCGCCTGCAGCGCTTCCAGTTCCTTCAGGTCGGCGGTCAGCGTGGTGATGCGCTGGGCCCGCTCACGCTGCAGGTAGCGGTGGTAGGCCAGGGCGCGATTGGCATCGGCCACCGTGTCCTGCGACAGCAGCAGCTTCAATGGTGCGTGGTTGCCCAGCTGGTAGGCCGCACGCAGCAGGCCGGCCAGCTCGCGATGCTGCTGGGCGAGGTTGACCTGCAGCGTGCTGCGGCGTTGTTCGGCCTCGGCCAGGGCCCTTCCCTGCTCGCGCAGCGCGGTCTCGGTCTGCGCAAGCGCACGGCCGGTGCGGGCCACCTTCTCATCTGCCTCGCGCAGCTGCTGCGAGGCCTGGCCACGCTGGCCTTCGATCTGCCGGCGCTCCTGCGCCACGCCCTTCAGCTCACTGCGCAGCTTCTGCAGCTTGCGCTCGGTCTCGCGCGTGGTCTGCGCGGCACCCGGCAGCGGCAACGCCAGTGCCAGGGCCAGCCCCAACAGCAGGCAGCGCCCGCCGCGAGCAGCGGCGATGTGATGTCGGCGTGATGGGAAGGCGTTGTTGCGCAAGGGCTTTCCAGTGACTTCAGGCAGTTGCAGGGGGTACCGGGGAATGGTGACATCTCCGCACGCGGCCTGCCAGCCGCACATCCATCGAGGTCCCCATGAAAGCTCTCTCCATTCCGCTGCTGTTGGGCGTACTGCTGGTCACCGGGCCAGTGGCAGCGCAGGAAAACATCAGCAAGGTCAACGGCAGCATCAGCGCCGAACCCGGCCAGCGCTACGGCAAGCTGGACACCGTCAACGGCGGCATCCGTGTCGGCGAAGGTGTCGAGACCGGCAGCATCGACACCGTCAACGGCGGGGTCAAGGTCGCCGATCGCGCGCGCACCGGCAAGATCGAAACGGTCAACGGCGGCGTACGCCTGGGCCGCGAAGTGATCGCACACGGCAGCGTCAGCACCGTCAACGGCAGCATCTTCAGCGATCGCGGCAGCCAGATCGAAGGCGGCGTTGAAACCGTGAACGGTGGCATCGGGCTGGTCGAAAGCCGCGTCGGCAACGACGTGGAAACCGTCAACGGTGACATCACCGTGGGCATCGGTTCGCAGGTCAAGGGCGGTGTGCACGTGCGCAAGCCGAACTTCAGCGTCTCGCTGACCGCCAGCCGCAAGCCACGCGTGATCATCGGTCCGAATGCCGTGGTGGACGGCCCGTTGCAGTTCGAACGCGAGGTGGTGCTGTACGTGCACCGCACGGCCCGCATCGGCCCGGTCACCGGCGCCGAGCCGATCCCGTTCGACACCGAAACCGCTCCGGCGGACTGAGCACACCGCGCCCATCGGTTCGGTGATACTCGCTGTTACCGGTCGTACACGTGGTGCGGCCGCCCTTTGTTTTCCAGGAATCGACGATGCCCCGCAAACTCCTCCTGTGCCTGGCCGCTGCGGCCGCGCTCAGTGCCTGCAAAGGCGAAGACACTCCGGCGCCCGCGCCGGCCACCGACACCGCCACTGCCAAGCCGGCGGCCCATGCGTTCTCGCCGGAGATCAACGCCGGCGACTTCGCCGAGATGGTCAAGACGCTGGCTTCGGATGAATTCGAAGGCCGCGCCCCGGGCAGCAAGGGCGAGGAACTGACGGTCAACTACATCCGCGACCAGATGCAGCGCATCGGCCTGCAGCCCGGCAACGGCGACAGCTGGTTCCAGGATGTGCCGATGACCGAGACCACGGCCGACGAATCGACCGTGCTGAAGATCACCCAGGGCGGCAAGACCACCGAGCTGAAGTTCGGCACCGACATGGTGGTGGGTACCCGTACCGGCCAGGCCGAGGTGAAGGTCGATGCCAGCGACCTGGTGTTCGTCGGCTACGGCGTCGACGCGCCGGAGCAGAAGTGGAACGACTACGCCGGCCAGGACTGGAAGGGCAAAACGGTCGTCATGTTCGTCAACGACCCGGGCTTCCATGTCGATGACGCGAAGCTGTTCGACGGCAAGCGCATGACCTACTACGGCCGCTGGACCTACAAGTTCGAGGAGGCTGCGCGAAAGGGCGCCGCTGCCGCGCTGATCGTGCACGACACCGCCGGCGCTTCCTACGGCTGGGATGTGGTGAAGAACTCCTGGGCAGGCCCGCAGTACGACCTGCCGGCCAAGGATGACCCGGAAGCCCGCATTCCGGTGCAGGGCTGGCTGAGTGCCGACGCTGCCAAGGCGCTGTTCGCCGGTGCCGGCCTGGACCTGGCGCAGGCCTACAAGGACGCCAGCAAGCGCGGCTTCAAGCCGGTGCCGCTGAAGGCCACCGCTGCGGTCGATCTGAAGAGCCAGATCGCGCAGAAGCAGTCGCGCAACGTGGTGGGCGTACTGCCGGGCAGCAAGCGTGCCGACGAGGCCGTGCTGTACATGGCGCACTGGGATCACCTGGGCAAGCACGAGGGCGAGACCGGCGACAACATCTACAACGGCGCGGTCGACAACGCGACCGGCGTGGCCGGCATTCTCGAAGTGGCCGAAGCAATGGCCCATCAGGAGCCGAAGCCGGAGCGCTCGGTGGTGTTCCTGGCGGTGACCCTGGAAGAATCCGGCCTGCTGGGTTCGAAGTACTACGTTGCCCATCCGACCTTCCCGCTGGACAAGATCGCCGGCGTGATCAACATCGACGCGATGTCGGTGGCTGGCCGTGCCAAGGACGTGACCGTCACCGGCTTCGGCAGCTCGGAGCTGGAAGACATCCTCAAGCCGCTGGCCGCGGCCCAGGACCGTACCCTGCACGGCGAGACCTCGGTACAGAGTGGCTTCTACTTCCGTTCCGATCACTTCAACTTCGCCAAGGCCGGTGTGCCGGCCCTGTACGCCGATGGCGGCGAAGACCTGCGCGAGGGTGGCGTGGACGCGGGCCGCAAGGCTGCAGCCGACTACGGCGCCAACCGCTACCACGGCCCGAAGGATGAGTTCGATGCGGCCACCTGGAAGCTGGACGGCACCGTCGAAGACCTGCAGCTGATGTACGGCGTCGGCAAGGAACTGGCCGGTGGCGATCGTTGGCCGAACTGGTACGAAGGCAACCCGTTCAAGGCAGCCCGCGACGCGATGATGAAGGACAAGGCCCCGGCTGCGGCGAAGTAGCGTCGAGCTTGCTCGACTGAGTACTGAAGCAAGCCAAGGCGGCGCCCGCAAGGGCGCCGCTTTTTTGTGTGTGATCGCGCCCTGCAGTTGTAGATGCCAACCTTGGTTGGCGCCGTGGTTCCATGCAGAGAGCATCCACGCATGGCGTGGATCTACTTGTAGTGCCTGCCGCTGGCCGGCAAACGATCGCTGTGTGGGCCTGCTGTTGGTAGCCGCCAACCTTGGTTGGCGCCGTGGTTCCTCACGGAGGGCATCCACGCATGGCGTGGATCTACCGGGCGATGTAACGCCGTCGGGTTGCCGGCCAGCGGCCGGCACTACCCGCATTTCGCGCGCACAAAGAAAAACCCCGCTGCGTAAGCAGCGGGGTTTTGGGTGTAAACCCTGGCGATGACCTACTCTCGCATGGCTTGAGCCACACTACCATCGGCGCAGCTGCGT